>DAIOEG010000345.1:0-2812 GCA_036746415.1 Phycisphaera sp.
TGATCCCTCAGCCCCTCGACCCCTTAGCCCCTTGGCCCCTTGGCCCCTTGGCCCCTCGGCCCCTCGGCCCCTCGACCCCTCGCCCCCTTGCCCAACGAAAGACATGGGTTTTCCGCAGGGGGTGTGTAAGATGCTACTTCGTGTGTAGTGATGGTGGTTGTGTGTCTTCACGAAGGAGCTGAGCTTTGGGGCCAGATGTGTTGAAGCGTGGCGGTCGGGCTGTTCAGCTGGCCTGTGGTGGGTGGTTGCTGGGCGTGGGAGTGATGATGGCGTTGCCAGCGGTGTCTCAGGGCACGGGCAGTGCGCCGCGACCGGGTACCACGGCCAATCAGACGACGACACCGCCGGCCAATGCGGCGGCCACTCCGGGGGCTGAGGTGCGTCAGTCGGTGGAGGACGCGGTGAGGGTGATGGTGAAGGAGGTGGAGCCGTTTTGGCAGGTGACCAAGGGGGTTCGGGTGTTTGATCGTCGGCCGCATCCGGCGTTGCAGAAGTTGACGGCGGAGGGTGCGGGCCTGGCGGCGTTGGAGATGTTGGACAACAAGTTCACGAACGACCCTGCGTTGGACGGGTACGTGCGTTGGCACTTGATGTGGCTGGTGCAGAGGGACTTGGACAAGCGCTTGGCGGGTTGGCATGAGTCGGGGGAGAAGCCGACGGGCAGTGGTGTGTGGGCTCGTCCGTTGTTGAAGCTGATGGGCGAGGCGGAGGCGGCGGTGACGGCCCCCGAGATCGATTCGAGTGTGTTTGTGCCGTTGAATTCGTCGGTTCGGCCGGAGGGTTTGACGCAGCAGATGCGTGCGAAGTCCGACGAGGTTGCGAAAGCGCAGAAGGATCTTTTGAGTCAGGTGACGGTGCGTGTGGGTGTCCCGCCGTTTGACCGCACGGTGTCGGGTGAGGCGGCGTTGCCGTTGATGCCTGCGGCGCAGCGTGCGACGGCGGAGAGGTTGTTGGCGGAGGTGAAGAAGATTGAGGGGGCGCACCGGAGGTTGTTTGACCCTAACGCGGGGGATTACAACTTTCGTCGTGCGGTGGTGGCGGGTGCGATCCGCAAGTTTCGCGCGCAGCTGACCTATGCGCTCTTGCAGACGGGTCATGAGGAGGCGTTGAAGCTGATTGTGGAATCGATTGAGCGATCGGTGAAGGACAGTGTGCAGTCGGGCGTGGAGGCGTTGGGCTTTTTGTATCTGGGGTCGTTTGACGGGTTGTTGGCGTTGCACTCGGAGCAGGCGCGGGAGTTTGCGGGGCGTGACCTGGAGCGGTTGGCGCGTCGGTTCGAGGGGTACCGCGTCAGCGAGAACAGCAACGAGCCGCGCGACTTTTCGGAGTACGCGTTTCACATGGTGCAGCTGCTGCAGGACCCGGTTGCGATGGATGAGCTGGCTCGGCCGGCGGACACGGCTGCGCTTGCGGCGCGTCCGACGACGGCTCGTCCGACGGCTGCGGTGACGCCTGACACGGTGTCCAATGCGCTGATCCGCGACGCGATCGACCGGGCGATCAAGGCGCTTCATCCTGCGCATGTGAATGTGACGCTGATGCCCTCGTTTGAGCGGATGCTGGGCGGCTCGCGTCACGAGGCGGGGTATGTCGGGTTTCTGCGTCGCGGCGTGTATGGAGACGGGGCAACGCAGCAGCAGCAGCTCAACGAGTCGGGGAACCTCGCGCTTCTGGCGTGGGGCCAGCTGCAGGCTGGTGAGAGCTATCAGCACCCGATCTTGCTTCGGCGGATCCACTTCACGCTGTCGACGGACACGCCGTTTGTGTTTGACCGTGCGATGCGGATGCAGATGCTGTCGGCGATGCCGGCGCGTCGTTTCGGGCCGTGGGTCCGTCGTGATGCGCAGTGGATCGAGCGGGCGATGCTGCCGGACGGCGGGTTCCCCGAGCGGTTTGGCAACGGCAAGCCCGACGGCGCGATCAACCCGGTGAACAGCTACCTGGGCCTGCTTGCGTTGCAGGCGGCGGAGCGCTCGGGCGTTGCGCTCAGCAAAAACGCTGTCGCGCAGGTCGACCGCTACTGGCGCAACGCACAGGACCCCGGTTCGGGCGGGTGGTCCTTCGCCCCCCACCCCGACTCGGTCACCGGCAAAGCCAACGCGCAGCAGCGCAACGCCAACAGCCCCCGCTACAGCGCCGCGGCGCAGCGGGTCAACCTGCCCATGACTGCCATCGGCACGGCGTCGCTGGCGTTCACGGAACGCTTCCTGCGCAGCGACGACCTGGCAGGGGTGAACAAAAACCTCTCGCCTCAGCTCGCCGCCGGCATCGCGTATCTGGATCAGAACTTCCGCATCGATGAAGCGTCCGAGGCCGCGACCGGTATCCCGATCTCGCAGCTGCTGTGGATCACGCAGCAGGTGGGCCGGGCCACGGGCTACCGCACGTTCAACGGCATCGACTGGTACCGCCAAGGCGCTGCCAACCTCATCAACAAACAAAACTCTGCAGGCACATGGGAAGCGCGGCTCGACGGCAGCAACCCCTACACGGCCGTGCCCACCGGCTACGCATTGCTCTTCCTCTCCAACGCGGCGGACCCGGTGGCGCTGGCAAAGCTGCGTTTCGATGGCAAGTGGAACAACCGGCCGCACGACCTGCTCAACGTCACGGACTTTTTGGCCGACACGTTCGAGTCGCCGCAGCTGTATCAGGTCTTCGAGCTCAACCAGTCGCTGGTGTCGCTGCTCGAGTCGCCGATCCTGTATCTGGCGAGCGATGAGCCGGTGAAGTTCACCGATGCGCAGGTCGATCGGCTGCGCGAGTATCTGCTCGCCGGCGGCTTGCTCGTGGGCAACCCCGAGTCGAGCGA
>DAIOEG010000346.1:0-2796 GCA_036746415.1 Phycisphaera sp.
GTAGTGGTAGCGGAGCTTCTGCTTCTCGTTGAGTCGCACGCCGTAGTCGCGCAGACGCCGGCCACGGAAGCCGTGCATGCCCGGCGGGTTCAGCTGACGCTTGGTCGTGTGCTTGGGCAGGTCCGCGATCGGCACGCCGACGCGGCGGGAGAGCTTGACCTTGGGGCCTGTGTAATTCGCCATCTGAATATCCTTCCAGCCGCGCCGTGAGCGTGGCCCTTGGGTGATGCTCGGCCGTGGCTACGGCGTCGCGGGGTCATCAAGTCGTGGCCGAACCGCCGGCCACATTGAGCCAGGCATTGTGACCAAACCCCCCTGCCCGGTCAACTCCGCCGTGAGTCTGACCGCTTCCCGCGTCCACAGCACCCCACCAAAAACCCAACCTAATCATGACAAACCCTGATCTTGACACAAAAAAAACTGCATCTGAAAGGATTTTCACAATCAATGTAGTTCACGTCCATCCCGGGCCGTCACCATGCGACACGATCCATCAACGACACAACCGACCTTCAACACGCTTGCCAGCCGCATCGTGCAGGCCGTGAGCCGATCCATCGCCGCCATCCGCAAAGCCCAGCCCGAGGCGAGCGTCCTTCTCTGCGACGCGTTCGAGAACTTCCAGACAAGCTCGCCTTCACTGCAAGCCGAAGTCGAGATGCGCAACCTCCGACGCTTCATCGTGCACGACCTGCTCGCCGGCCGTGTCGACCACCAACACCCGCTCCACCACTGGCTCACGAGCTTCGGCTTCAGCGAGCTCGACCTCGCCTTCCTCAACGCGCACCCGCAGATGCCCGACATCGTCGGCATCGACTACTACCTCACAGCGACTGGCAACTCGACGCGCACGACGGCAAGGTCCGCCAGCGCCGAGCCGATGCCCCGCTGGGCATCTACGAACTGGGCAAGGCCGTCTACAACCGCTACGGCCTGCCCATGATCGTCACCGAGACCAGCATCGACGGCCCGCCCATCTCGCGCGAGATCTGGCTGTCCAACATGGTCGAACACATCCGACAGCTCCGCGAAAACGGCGTCCCCATGGCCGGGCTCATCGGGTGGCCCGTCTTCGATCAGGTCGACTGGGATGGTGCACTCACACACCGCATCGGCAAGCTCCACCGCGTCGGGCTCTACACCCTCCAACGACAGACCGACGGCTCGCTGCGACGAACCGCCACACCCCTGGCCGACATCTACCGAGACACCGCCGCCGCAGCCGACTTCGCCCATGTTGCCGACCGAATCACCGTCCGCGAGCCCGCGACGCATCGCTGGGGCGTGCAGCTCTCCGCCAACTCCTCGACCACGACTGGCGAACCCACACCACCGCCAACGCCGACCCCAACGGCCGCATCAGCATCCGCGCCTTCCCCGGCCAAAACCGTGTCACCGTCACCCATCAACAACATACGACCCAACACCAACTCACCGTTACCAGTACAGGCTTGGAAACCCAACTCCGTCACTGAGCACCGTCGTGACCGACACCCCTCACCTTCCAGCTCGACACCCGGCGGCGTCCGCGGCGGGCTCACCTACAGCTACCCCACGCCCAGCGTCGAACGCGACAGCATCCTCACGCAGGTCATCCCGCACCTTGAAACGGTGCGCGTGTTCTAGAAAGACCTAGTGTGGCAGCAGGACCTCAAGGGTTTTGCAAGGGGATGGATCGCTTCCTCTCGATCACATCGCGGCGGGGCATCGGCGTCATACCGGTGTTCTTTCACAGGGTCTGGCACCCGCTCCTGCACGCGGGCCCGCAGCCACGGCCCGAGCCGGGGCTGTACGACGCGTGATGGGTGCTGTCGCCGGCCGTCGCGGTGCTACTGGACGCGGCGCGGTTCGAGGCGCTCGAGCCGTATGTCACGGCGGTGGTGGGTCGTGACGCCAAAGATCACCTCGTGAGCCGACGCGACTGCGGCATCGCATGACGGTTCGGCGCTGCGGCGGTCTGTTCACGTCAATCGTCCGCGCCGCTCGCGTCCTTGATCACAAAACGTGCCTGGAGGCGTGCGACTTCTTCAGCAAGGCCTGCGGTCTTGACTGAGTCGAGGACCTGGTTGAAGTCCTTGTACACGGCAGGCGCTTCGTCGCGGGGGTATTGCCGGCAGTTGGTCAGGATGTCGTGCTCGGCGAACGACGCGTCGATGGACGTTTGGTCCAGCGTGCGCGAGGCGTGACGCCGGCCCATGCATCGGCCTGCGCCGTGGTTGACCGAGTGCATGGACTTTGCAGCGCCGTCGAGCGCGACCATGACGGCCGAGCCGCGCTGCGGGTCGCCGGGCAGCAGGATGGGGTGCCCGGTTGCTGCAAACGGCGTGTCACTCAGCGCGTGGTGCCCTGCGGGGAACGCGCGTGTGGCGCCCTTGCGCATGACCCATGTTGGTTGATTGCTGACGATCTCCTTTCGGGCGATGTTGTGGCTGATGAAGTAGACGAGCTCGCCGGTGGTGCCGGGGATGATGTCTTGAAACGCTTCGAGGACCAGCGCGTTGATGAGCATGTGGTTGAGGGTGGCGAAGTTGGCACCAAGGGCCATGTCGTCGAGGTAGTCGTCGGCTTCCTGCGTGCCCAGCGGCGCGTAGCACAGCTCGCGGTCGCCGCCGGGGTACGGGATGTTCCACTGATTGAACTTGTGCTGCATGGCCTTGAACTGGTGCATGGCCAGGTCGTGGCCGAAGCCGCGCGAGCCGCAGTGCGAGAGGAACGCGACGTGGCGGTCTTTGAGGCCGAAGGCGTTGGGGACGGCGTGCTGCTGGCAGATGCTCATGCGCAGCGCATTGCGGGCGT
>DAIOEG010000347.1:0-2744 GCA_036746415.1 Phycisphaera sp.
GCCAGACGCTTCGTGCGAGGCGCACTCAGCGTCGGCGTGGGGTGGTGTTGAGGTTTTGCTGGACGGGACGGACAATTTTGAGACGCGATACTTGTTGAATGACGTGTCGGTGAAGCACGGGGTGCCTTATGTGTACGGCGGGGTGGTGGGGACGGCGGGGACGGGGTTTGTGGTCTTGCCGAGGTTCGACGGGGCTCGGCCGTGGGAGGTGCTGGGGCTGGCGTCGCCTGACCTGCGTGACCTTTGGGAGTTGATGCCTGCGCCCGGGAGCGTGGAGACGTGCGAGACGGCGGGGGTGCTTGGGCCGGCGGTGTCGGCGGTGTCGGCGTTTCAGAGTGCCGAGGCGTTGAAGGTGCTGATGGGCCGATGGGACGCGGTGTGCCGGAAGCTGTTGCACGTAGACGTGTGGCAGAACCGCTGGGGCCTGCTCGGAGTCGAGGGGGCGTACGAGGCGTCGTCGGGGGTGACGTCCAAGCAGCGGAGGTTTGAGTTTTTGGAGGGGTCGGCGATGGCTGGGAAGGTGTTGACGCTGTGCGGCCGGGGCGCGGTGCAGGTCTCGCCGGGCGTCGTGTTCGAGGCGGAATTGACGGCCGTCGAGGCGCGTTGGCGTGCGGGCGGGCTGTTGCCCCGGTGCAACGGGTACCTGCTGCACGCGGCGTTGCCAGACGATGCGCAGGCGAGCGAGATGACGCTGTTCGCCGACGGGCGGCTGCTGGTCAAAGGCACCGCAGAGCCGGCAGTCGCCCGGAGCATCTACGCCCGGTGGGTCGGCTCGTGACACAACGCGCGACTCGCTAGTGACACGGCACGCGCACGAAAAAGGGCCTGCCAGTGGGGGCACACCGGCAGGCCCAAAGTCGCGATCCGACAACGCGGACCGCGTCTCGGCATTGGTCAGCGGGGGCAATGCCGACCAACGCCTGAGGAGGAGAGGCGTCCAAGATCAAATCACCACACCGACGCGCGAGCACGTCAGAGACAGCAATTGACCACACATGATCACCTTGAAACAAGTTGTCAGAGTCTGGCTGAACCACTCAACAGGCGAGAAAAACAAATAGATGAACGCCTGCCAGCCACCGCGCGGATGACGAGAGTGTTTGCAGATCCACACCTGTGAATCCGCCGGACGACCTCTTCATCACACAACTATATGCTACCTCTGACACTGTTAGAGTCAATAGCGGGCTACCCCGACCACGAGTTTTTCTTAGGTCTCCCAATCTCATGACGGGGGGCGTCCTTACACTATTGGTACGATGGAAACCCCGACCCTCGACCCCTCTTTCGACATCATTGTCATCGGCGGAGGCCACGCCGGTGCAGAGGCCGCGTGGGCCGCGTGCAACCTGTTGCGTGAACGCTTTGACGACAGTGCCGGCCGGCTCGGGCGAGTCGCCCTGGTCACCATGGACCCCACCAAGACCGGCGCGATGTCCTGCAACCCCGCCATCGGTGGCCTCGCCAAGGGGCAGATGGTCCGCGAGATCGACGCCCTCGGTGGGGTCATGGGCCTCGCCGCCGACGCCACCGGCATCCAGTTCCGCATCCTCAACGCCAGCAAAGGCCCAGCCGTCCAAGGCCCGCGCTGCCAAAGCGATAAATACGCCTACGCCCGGGAAGTCCAACGCCTCCTGCACACCCGCCCCAACCTCACGTTCCTCGCAGGCACTGTTGAAGAACTGCTGACCGAGGACGGGCGGTGCACGGGGGTTGTGATGCGAGGGGCTGAGGGGGAGAAAGTCGCAAGTCGGAAGTCGCAAGTGCGAAGTGGCCAGCCGGGAACTGGCCAATGGCCCGTTTCCAAAGAGCAAGATATCTCACCTCCACCATCCGCCATCCGCTCTTCCCCTGCGGACCACTCCCCAACACCCACTCCCCACTCCCCACTTTCTGACACTCGGCCCCTCGGCCCACCGGCCCCTTGGCCCCTTCTCCCACTCCACGCAAACGCCGTCATCCTCACCACCGGCACCTTCATGCGTGCCCTCATGCACACCGGCCCGCTTAAGACCCAGGGCGGCCGGGTCAATGAGGGCACCGCCGTTGGGATCTCCGCCGAGCTCAAACGGTTGGGCTTCGAGCTGGGCCGACTCAAGACCGGCACGCCGCCACGCCTCGCCACCGAGTCCATCGACTTCCAAGGCCTCGAGCCCCAGCCCGGCGACACACCGCCCACGCCCTTCAGCGACATGACCCCGCTCGACCGCTTCCCGCTCCTCCCCCAGCTGCTCTGCCACCTCACCCACACCAGCGCCGCTGCGCACGACCTCATCCGAGCCAACCTCCAGCACGCCCCGATGTACAACGGCAGCATCGAGGCCGACTGTGGCCCGCGCTACTGCCCGAGCATCGAAGACAAAGTCGTGCGTTTCGCCGACAAACAATCCCACCACGTCTTCCTTGAGCCCGAGTCCCTCGAAACCAACGAGGTCTACTGCAACGGCATCAGCACCTCACTGCCCGCCGAAGTGCAGGACGTGCTCGTCCGCTCGCTGCCCGGCTGCGAACACGCCACCATCCTCCGACACGGCTACGCCGTCGAATACGACATGGTCTGGCCGCACCAGATCGACACCACCTGCATGACCAAACGCCTGCCCGGGCTGTTCCTCGCGGGCCAGATCAACGGCACCTCCGGCTACGAAGAGGCCGCCGGCCAAGGACTCCTCGCCGGCATCAACGCCGCCCGCTGGGCGCACGCCTGCACACACCCCGGCAACCCGCGCGACCACTTCGACCCG
>DAIOEG010000348.1:0-2741 GCA_036746415.1 Phycisphaera sp.
AGCGCCGGGCGACTGCTCGCCGTCGCGCAGCGTCGTGTCGAAGATGCGCAGGGGGATGACGGGCTGCTGGGCTTGGGTGGTGTGTGTGTTCATGACAAGCGTTGTGGGGTGCGGGTTGGCGCGTGGATCGATCGTTGAGGGGCGATGGAGCGAGCTAATCAGCGAATGGGGCGAAACAAAAAAGCCCCGTCAGCGGTGGCCGGACAGGGCTGCTTGACTCGACGGTTGTCGGCAAGACCCTATCCGGTACGCAGAATAAGCAGCAGGCCCACGAGCAGCGTGGCGGACCTTTCAGCGGACACGTCAAGTGCCCGACCGGTCTGCGAGGTTGGATGGGTACTAACAAACTTGATCGCAGTATCGCGGCGGCGGACACATTGTCAACCACTTCAGCGTGGCGGCACCCGTTAAAACCTGCACATCCCGCAACATCGTTGGCACCCTGCGCTGGTTGATGGTGAGGTGTTGTAGTTCGTGCGGACAGGGCGGTCTGGGAAACGTAGGGTGTGGTTGCGTTGCGTCAGAGTTTCGCGGGGAGCGTCGGGTCCAACGCGTGATGGTGCGGTGGGGCGAATCATTGGAAGGTCGGGCCATGACTTGGCAAGCGGTGCTGGATGGGTGTTGGCGTTGGCAGCAGTGGGCGCTGGGCGATGAGATGGGGCAGCGGGCTGCGCTGGGGGTGGCGCTGCTGCTGATGTTGGCGTCGGCGATGATGGGCCGGCGGGTGATCCGGCGGATGCTCGCGCGTTGCCGTCGATTGCCACAACTGATGGTGTTAACGGCAGGTGGTTATTACGCAGCGGTGTGGGGGCTGCGTCTGGCGCCCGAGCAGTGGGGCCTGGCCGCCGCGGTTGCGGGGATGGTACTCGTGCTGCTTGCACTGGCCAATGCTTCGGCGCAGCGCAGCAGGCGCACGCGGCGTGGCGGGGTGGTGCACGCTTGAGTGAGCAACTGCAACCTTTGAAATCATCAGCCGTGTTGCGTTGCAGCCATCGGACCTCGCCGGAGCGACTCGAGCCGACAGGCCGCCTCGGCCAGCAGAGTCTGCAACTCATCCGCTGAAGCGGTCTGCACGAACCGCTTGACATCGGCGGGCAGCGCCACGGGCTGGTACACGGTCCCCTGGAAAAGACCTGTGGCCACCAGCCGCGTGGCCGCCGCTCCCGCCGAGGGCGACCTCCCATTCACCCTGGACGCAATGCGGTTCATAGCCCGCCTGCCATCGCGAGGGATTAGGCGAGGCCCATTGTCAATGATCGAATCGCTACACGTCATCCGTAAATCATAATCAAATCATTGTGGCGTGCAATATGAGGTCGTGGAGCCATCGATTACGATCCACTTAATGAAGAAGATCAACAAAGCCCGGTCCAGGCCCACGGCTGTTCACGTCCGGCCGGCTCGGCCGACGATCAACCTTGCCATCGATGCGTCGCTGCTCGATGCGTTCGAGCAAGTCGCCTCGCAGTACGGCCACGGCAAGCAGAAGGGCCAGGTGCTCTCGGCGGCCCTGCTGATGTTCCTCGAGGCCGACCCGCGCGAGCAGGCCCGCTGCGTCCGCGCTGTATTCGAGTCGCAGGTCGATCAGGGCATGCAGGCGCTGCTGGAACAGGCCCGCGCACGTCAGACTCATAACGTCACCCACCGCGATGAGCGCACCGGGCACCGCCACCGCCCCAGACTCGCCGCCAAGAAGGCGACCCCGGCCCGCAAGGCCATCAGGGCTTTGCCGACGCTTCCAGGTGCTTCGTGAGCGTGTCCATCACGGTCGCCCGCCACACCGCGAGGTCTTCGCCGCTGGGCCCGATCTGTGGCAAGCCGTCACGCACCTTGATGGTGCTGACGGCTGTGCGACGCTGACGAGTGGCCCGCTTGGGCCGGTCATCGTCGCTGGGTTGCGACGTTTCGGTGGCAGGTGGTGTCTGTGTGACCGCCGCGATAAATTGTCCGCCCTCGAGCCGCAGTGTCTTCATCAGGTCCATAATGAACTGCGTCATCGCCAGCCCGAACAGGTCGCACCACGCTTCTTTGTCCATCACCCCTTGGCCGAAGTGATAGGTCCATGCTTCCATGTACTCGTGACAGATCACCTGCACCTGCTGAGCAGGCGAGCAGCGGTCCGATACGAGCAGCTCATGCGTCTCGTTGTCGCACAGGCCCAGGCAGTCGTCCCCCTCGAACTGGATATAGCCCGAAACCACTTTGACACGGTAGACAAACGGTCCGACGCGTAACAGCATCCGTGCATTTAATCACACCCGCTGCCGACGTGTTTCGCAGGATTGCTACCTCCCGCCACATCCTCCAAACCACCCTTTGCCAACACCCGTCCGCCGCTCGGCTTAACCGAACACCACACGCATCATTGGTTACTATCTCGGCCCGACCCAACCCCATCAGAGGACACACCACCATGCCCAGCGGCTCGCCCATTACGCTCTCCAACGGCAAGCTCCACGTCCCCGATCAGCCGATCCTGCCCTACATCGAGGGCGATGGCACCGGGCCTGACATCTGGCGCGCTTCCCAACTGGTCTTCGACGCCGCCGTCGAAAAGGCCTACCACGGCAAGAAGAAAATCGCCTGGCTCGAAGTCCTCGCCGGCGAAAAAGCATTCACCCAAACCGGCAACTGGCTTCCCGATGCCACCCTCGACGCCTTCAAGCTCTACCTCGTCGGCATCAAAGGCCCGCTCACCACGCCCACCGGCGGCGGCATCCGCTCGCTCAACGTCGCGCTCC
>DAIOEG010000349.1:0-2730 GCA_036746415.1 Phycisphaera sp.
CGGCCTTCGGGAGCTCCACGATCCACTCGGCGTGGCCCATCCGCTCACCGACCGCGTACACCACCGTCTGCTCGGGCGTTGTCACCGCTGCGGGCTTACTGGTCTCAACCGATCGCACGACACACCGCATCGGCGTCATCCACGCCGACGTCGCAAACGCCTCGCCGTTGAACGTGCCAAGCTTCTCGTAGTACACCGTCACCATCCCGCTATCCGCCGCGACAAACTCGCCGCCGCCGGGCACCACGACGCGCTGCAACGCATCGACCGCGAGCGCCACTTCACGTCGCGCTTCCACGAGTGGCAAGGCAAACACCACCAGCCCCACGCCCATGAGCACCACTGATGCCAGATAACCCATCCATCGCTTGGTTCCACGCATGCACGCATCGTAGACCCTCCGCCCCACGCCGACCCTGAGCGAGTCCGCGAGCGAAGGGTCTGGTTCTGCTCTCTTCAACCCTGATGCGAGCTGAAGAACACCTTCGCGCGGTACCACGTGGGGTACCGCGCTTCAAAGCACAGCGACTCGACGAGGTGTCGGCCGAGCTCGTCCTTGGCATCGACCTCGACCAGCATCTCGCGCACCTTGCCACCGAACTTCTCGCGCAGCGCGTGCATCACCGCGACAAGAAGGGCGATGCGGTGCCCGCGCGACCACTGCTCATGGTCGGAGACGATGAGCGGCACAAATGCCCACGGCTCGCGGACCACGACCATCCCTGCCGCCGTTGGATGGCCTGTCGGGTCACGCCACGTCGCCCAGTGCGTCCCCGGCGCCGCACACGACAGCAGCTCCCGGCGAGCGGTGGGCGGCTTTGGCTCGTACCCGAGCCAACTGTTGGTGAGGTCGAACCACGTCTCGCTCATCGTCGGCTCAAACTGCAGCGACCCCTCCGCTCGCTCGCCGGCGGTCACCACCGGGTGTTTCGCCAGCGGGCCGGTCCCCAGCACCCACGTCCGGCCGATCTGCGCGTAACCACGGTCGGCGAGATACCTGTCCAGCCCCTCCGGCTGGGTCGCAGGTGTCAGCCGGAACATCGGCCGGAGCTTGCGGTCCACGTAATACTTCTCCACCACCTCGACCTTCTTCTCCATGCCGTGCAGCCCCGCCCCCGGATGCAGCGGATACACCGCGTTGGCCCGACGGGTGTGGCCCGCGGAACGACGCAGCAGCCAGCCGTCCTCGACCTGTTGCTTCATCGCCGGCCAGGCCTCGACCAGCGCCGCGTCCATCGCACCGTCCACACGGAACCGCATGTCCGACTCGGCTACACCTAACGCATCCGCGTCTGGCCGCCCCGGCAAGAACAGGTGGTCCATCGACATGTAACCCCGCGCCTCTCCGTGAAAGGAACCGACACACCACCGTTATCGACCCTTCTCACACGCGCCTTAACCCCCCCGCAAGCCGACGTTCACCGAACGTCGGTGCCCCCGGCCTCGACGGACCCGCCCAGCACCGCCGGATCGATCCCCAGCCACTCAATCATGTGCTGCTCGTAGGTGTCCTGATGCGCAGGGTTGGAGAAGTCCAGCCGGAGCTCGTTGATGACCTTGGTGCCCTGCCCGATCCACTGGTTCCAGGTGACCTGCCCGAAGTGCTCGAAGATGTACGCGCCGAGCGGGCCACGCATCGGGGCACCGGCGAGCTTGGGCTGCGGCTGGCCGGACTTCAGGTCCAGGATCAGTCGGCCCTCGGATTTTTCCGCGACTTCTGCGGCGCGTTCTGCCCCGGACTGGACCTCCGGCAGCGGGAGGCCGAGCTTCTTGAGCATCGCCTCGATGGCCCGCTGCGGCATCACGTCGCCCCGGCCGGCGGCGGTCGTGTAGCCCTCGATCAAGACGGGCCCCGCCTCCGCGTCCCGGCCGAGCTTCAGCAGACAGTCCCCCAGAAACTGGTAGGCCCGCGACATCCCCGCGTCGAACTCAACAGCCCGGCGGAGTGCGCCGACGGCATCATCAAGCCGACCCGCTTCGCGGTACGCGGACCCCAACGAGAAAAACGCCATCTCATCGGGCGCCTCGGCCGACATCTTTTCCCACTGCTCGATGCGCTTCTGCAATTCAGGGTTCACGGGCGTGCTCATACAGGAAGTTTAGCACCGCTCGGTCACGCCAACGCTGAGTCCCGCTACGGGGCGAAGCGTCTGGTCTTTTGAGAGCCAGGGGGCCTGAAGGCCCCCGAGCCACGGGCAACCACGGGGGGAGCCAAGGGGGAGCCCGGGGTGAAGTGGCTCGGGTATCATATTTTGATGTTGATTCGAAGGGAGTTTCTGGGGTGGGGGGAGGCGGTGTTGCCAGTGGTGGCTGCGCGGTTGTTGGCGCGGTTTGGGGAGGGGTTGTCGGGGGTGACGGTGGTGTTGCCGACGGGCCGGGCGGGGAGGCGGTTGCAGGAGTTGTTGGTGTCCGGGGCGGGGGCGGGTGATCGGGGCGCGGTGATGTTGCCCGGGGTGTTGACGCCCGGGGGGTTAGCGGGGGCGCTTTTGGAGATGGAGGGGGTGGCGGACGCGGTGGTGAGTCGCTGGGCGTGGGGGGAGGCGGTGCGGCGGTTGGGGGGGGGGGGGGTATCAACAATCGGGAGTATCCAAAAATTAAAGTGAAGATGGAGGCTGCCCATTGGCAAAAAATATATTTAGATAAGTAACACGTGCTCCTATTGAATCGTGGGTTTTCTGACCCTCTCTGCAGCAGTACCACACCTCCCGCCTGATGCAGCCCACTGTGACA
>DAIOEG010000350.1:0-1189 GCA_036746415.1 Phycisphaera sp.
ATTCCCGTTCCCGGCGAGCAGGGCGATGGCCTCGTCGGGGGTGAGCGTGGCGAGTGTGTGGGTGGGGTGGTTTGACGGGGAGTGGGTCACGGTGGGTGTCGCCTTGGTGATGCGATGGTCACGTTGTCGGGAGTTGATCCCGGGTGGTGGCGGGCACGAGCCGGCTGAGGTGTTTGGGGTTGGTGGTGACGACCACCGTGCGCTCGAGCGCGAAGCCAGCGGTGACCACCTGTGCGGCCAGAATGACGTCAAAGTCGACAGCGGCGGAGTCGGCGGTGGGTTGGCCGGCGTGTCGCAGCTTGGCCCAGAGCTCGGCGGCGTGCCGCATCGCGGGGTCCTTCATCGGTAGATACACGAGAGACGCAAGCGCCAGAAGCGCATCCAGCCGATCCAATAGGACATGGTGCCCCGCGTCGCGCAGCGCCAAGTGCATCAGCTTCCGACGCACCTCGTAGTCGGCCACCGAGGGAACGACCACTCGGCGATGAGTGAGTTGATGAGCTAACCACTGCCGAAGTGGCCGGCCCGTTGGGTCTTGAGGGCGACGGAGGACCTCTGAAAGGATCCCCGAATCAAGAACGATCACGTCAACCACGGAAACAATCTCCGGGGTGATCCTTCGCGCTGCCGTTCCGCGTCCAGCTCACGCTGAAACTGTTGATGCATTTGGCGGGCCACTTGTTGCTCGGCCGGCGTTGCGGCTTGATCCTGCTGGTCCCAAGACGCAAACAACTCGGACGCCAGTACGTCGCCAGGTGTCTCAGCGGCATCCGTGCCCGTCCGGTTGGAGGATTCTTCAAGCTTGTCCAAGAGCATGCGTCGCGCCAGCTCAACGGTTTCGACGCCTTGAAGGCGGGCCGCTTCGCGGAGGCGCTGCTCCTGCTCGGGCGTGAGTTGGATCGGGAGGACCATGCCGGATTGTAGCGATGGTCGCACGCCCAATGAATGGGGCGCTGGCTTGTGACGGGGCCGACTGCTTGCTTGCTCAATCCTCCGGCGCGTGTTTCACCAGCTCGCGGAAGGCGAGGGTGAGTTGGCGGGTGATGGGGCCGGGGGCCGAGGCGAGGGGGCGCTGGTCGAGCGAGGCGACGGGGATCACCTCGGCCGCGGTGCCTGTCAGGAACAGCTCATCGGCGGTGTAGAGGTCGTGTCGAGTGAGGTTCTCGCGGACGACGGGGATGCCCGCATC
>DAIOEG010000350.1:1199-2716 GCA_036746415.1 Phycisphaera sp.
ATGACCGTGTGTGGCACGCCGTGCTGACCGAGCTCCCACGCCGTTAGCCGGGCGCCCTGATTCCGGGGACGGGTTTCGTCGACCCAGACATGCACGGGGATGCCCGCATCGTGGGCGAGATCGATGACGAGGTTCATCGTGACACCCTCGAGCACGCCGGCCTCGAGCGGGGGGGTGATCAGCGTCGGCCGGCCGTGGCGTTGCTTGACGATGAAGAGGTTGTCGCCCGTGCACTCGGCGACGAAGCCCAGGTGGTTGTACATCACCGCCTCGAGTGCGTCGGCGTCGACGGCCTCGATCTTGGCCAGCACGTTGTTCAAGTAGTTCAGCGACTTGATGCGCGGGCTCAGCGCCTGCGGGTGGTTGCGCATGAACGAGCTGCTGATGATCTTCAGGCCCTTGTCGTAATACTCGGCCGGGTAGAGCTGGATCGTCGCGGCGATGATGAACACGCTGGGCGTGGGGCAGGTGAACGGGCTGATGCCCATGGTGCCCGCGCCGCGCGTGACGACCAGACGGATGTACCCGTCGTGCAGGCCGTTGTTGGCCACGGTCTCTTTGGTCGCGCTGAACAGCTCTTCGAGCGAGTAGGGGATGTCCAGCCGGATGGAGCGCGCGGACTCGTAGAGGCGTTGCAGGTGCGTGCGGAGCTTGAGCACCCGGCCCGCGTAGATACGGATGCCCTCGAAGACCCCGTCGCCGTAGAGCACGCCGTGGTCAAAGACGCTGACCGCCGCGTGTTCAGCGGGCACGAGCCGGCCGTCCAGCCAGACCTGCCGGCCGGCGTACGCAGCGAGCGCGCTCTGGGTGCTGGGGACGGCTTGGCTGGGAGCGGCGGTGGTCTGTGACACGGCAAGTTTCCGGTGGAAGAAAGGGCTGCCGAGTATATCGGCTGGCGGATGGGTGCTTGGCAGGTTTTCGTCACGGATGGCGGGAGAGTTTTTAGCCACAGATGAACACAGATGGACACCGATCAGCAGGAGAGTGGCCACGGAAAGCACAGAAAGAGAGGAACGGAGGAACAGAGTTGAAGGACTCAAAGCATTGATCGCTGAATGTATTGGACCTACCAGTTCAGACATGTTTTGTGGTGGACTGATTTTTTATCTGTGTTCATCTGCGTTCATCTGCGGCTAAAAACTCTTCTGCCCGTTCCTCCCCTTCCGTGTTTTCCGTGGCTAAAAAAAGCCCCGCAGGGTGTGCGGGGCTTGGAGAGAGTGAAGTTGAGACAAAGCGGGATCAGCCGACGGCGAGGCGTTGGAAGCCGGTGATCTTGACGCCTTTGGGCAGGTAGTCGCGGACGGGCTTCTTGGCGTCCATCTCGCGGATGTAGACCTGGCCGGCGAGGGTGTTCTCGTCCTGCCACTTCTGGAGCTTGCCGACGGCGATCTTCTCGGCGATCTGTGCGGGCTTGCCGGTGGCCTGGGCCTCTTCGATGAACTGCTTGCGGGCGGCCTCGACCTGGTCGGCGGGCAGGCCGTCGGCATCAGGCGCGAGCGGCGCGGGCACCACCGGCG
>DAIOEG010000351.1:0-2715 GCA_036746415.1 Phycisphaera sp.
CAAGCCACCCTCGCTCAGCAAGCGGAAATCGCCCGCAAGACCTACTCCACCCCATCCGCCGCTTCGTGAAACCAAAACCACGGACCCCTACCCCATGACCGACCGTTCCTCCGCCCATCGCCATCCGCCGCAGGCGTTCACGCTCATTGAGCTGCTCGTGGTCATCTCCATCATCGCGCTGCTCATCGGCATCCTGCTGCCGGCGCTGGGCGCGGCACGCTCGTCTGCCAAGTCCACCTGGTGCCTGTCCAACCTCCGGCAGACCGGCATCGCCCGACACGCCTATGCCGTCGACCACAAGGGGTCCATGATCGTCCGCTTCGAACGCGCGCCCGCCGGCAGGACCTTCCCAACCGTCCGGCAGTTCACTCCCACCACGCCCTCGCCCCTCTACAACGAGGGCTACTCCGCCTGGCGGCTCAACACCCCCGTCAACGACGGCGTGCTCTTCGCCCAGCAATACCTCTCCGATGTCGCCTTTCTCTTCTGCCCCGACCCACCCGTCTCCAACCTCGTCAACGATCGGCAGGTCTTCGCCAGCGACCCCGAGTTCGGCGCACCCAACTGGGGCAAGCCCGCCCCCGCCATCGTCGGCATCGGCACCTACACCCTCCGGGCCGAGTGGACCGACCGCCCCGGCTTCAATACCGCCAAAGGCATCACAGGGTTCAAAGACTTCCAGCTCAAGCCCTTCACCGACTACCTCGAGCTGGGCTCCGACGTCTTCACCGCGCATGACCCCTTCTTCTTCGATGACCTCGAAAGAGCACACGGCGGCAACTTCATCAACACCTCTTACGCCGACGGCTCCACCATGACCTTCCGCTACGACACGACCCCATTCAACCCCACGCTCTTCAGCAGCGACTTCAAATACGAATACAGCTACTTCGACTCCAAAGCCCAGACAGTCGAACGCTACGGCCCGACCCCCTGAATCGCCACTCCAAACGTCCTTACGCGGGCACAACTCCCGCAGCGGTCTCCCTATCGGGGTGCTTTTGCCAAAACGGGTCACACCGCTGCGGTGACTTTCATCACCACCGGGTCGAGCTTGGTGATGGGTTGGCCGTTCCACTTGACGAAGGCCTCGATGGCTTCGTACTCGGCGAGTCCCAGCTTGTTGTAGACCTCGGCGGTGTTTCGGTTGCGGTCCTGGGCGCGTTGCCAGAACTCGCGCGGGTCGCTGCCGGGGAACATCGCGCGGTCCTTCTGGCTTTGGTGCTTGAAGATGGCGTTGCGTTTGCGGGCCAGCTCGTCGGGGCTGATGGGGATGGCCAGCTCGATACGTTCGGGCTCCCACTCCTGCCACGCGCCGCGGTACAGCCAGACCTCGCACTGCTCGTACCACGTCTTGTGCTTGATCTGCTCAACAGCGGCGAAGATCGCCTGCAGGCAGACGCGGTGCGTGCCGTGCGGGTCGGACAGGTCGCCGGCTGCGTAGACCTGATGCGGCTGGATCTGTTCGAGCAGGTCGGCGACGATGCGGATGTCGTCCTCGCCGATGGGCTTTTTGCGGACGGTGCCTGTTTCGTAGAAGGGCATGTCGAGGAAGTGCAGGCGTTCGTAGGGGATGCCGCAGTAACGGCCGGCGGCCTTGGCCTCGCCGCGTCGGATCATGCCCTTGATCTTCTGCACCTGCGGCGAGTCGACCTGGCCGGGCTTCTTGTTGCGCAGCGAGTTCTCAAGGTGTTGCTCGATCTCCTCGGTCTGCTTGACGTCGATGCCGAAGATCGCGTTGAAGTCGGAGGCGAAGTCGGCGAAGCGCAGCGCATCTTCATCGAAGACGGCGATGTTGCCGGACACTTGATACGCGACGTGGACCTCGTGCCCCTGATCGACGAGCCGCAGGAGCGTGCCGCCCATCGAGATGACGTCGTCATCGGGGTGCGGCGAGAAGATGAGGACGCGCTTGGGGAACTGGCCGAGGCCCTTGGTGATGTGCGAGGTGGGGCGGTCCGAGCCGGGTGCCTTGCCGCCCGGCCAGCCGGAGATCGTGGTCTGCATGGCGCGGAAGACCCGGAGGTTGATCTCGTACGCGGGGCCGTGCTCGGCGATGAGGCCCTGCAGGTGGTGCGTGTTGTAGTCCTCATCGGTGAGCTTGAGGATCGGCTTGCCGAGCTTGAGCGCCAGCCACGTCACGGCCTTTCGGGTCAGCGGCGCATCCCACTGGCAGTCGCCTACAAGCCAGGGCGTCTTGAAGCGGGTGAGCTGCGCGGCGGCGGCGCCGTCGAGGAACACGGTCGCGTTGGGGTGCTTTTGGAGGAAGGACGCGGCGACGGCGTTGGTGATCGGGCCTTCGACGGCTTTGGCGACGACGGGGGCCTTGCCCTCGCCGAAGGCCATCATGATGAGCCGCTTGGCTTCAAGGATGGTGCCGACGCCCATGGTGATCGCGCGCTGCGGCACGAAGTCCAGACCGAAGAAGTCGGACGACGCATCCAGCCGGGTGACGCGGTCGAGCCAGATCATGCGGGTGCGTGAGGTCTCGTCGGAGCCGGGCTCGTTGAAGCCGATGTGCCCGGTGCGCCCGATGCCCAGGAGCTGGATGTCGATGCCGCCCAGGTCAGCGATCTTCTTCTCATACGCCGCGCAATACGCGGGGACCTTGTTGGGGCTCAGCGTGCCGTCGGGGATGTTGATATTGGCGGCGGGGATGTCGATGTGGTCGAAGAGGTGCTCGTTCATGAAGCGGACGTAGCTCTGGAGCTCGTC
>DAIOEG010000352.1:0-2706 GCA_036746415.1 Phycisphaera sp.
CGCTTCCAGCATCGCGCTTTGGGTCTTGGGCGTGGCGCGATTAATCTCGTCGGCCAGCACGATCTGGGCGAAGATCGGGCCTTTCTGGAACTTGAACACCCGGCCGAGCGTGCCGTCGGCTTTCTGTTCTTCGATGACGATGGTGGTGCCGGTGATGTCGGCGGGCATGAGGTCGGGCGTGAACTGGATGCGTGCAAAGTCCAGCGACAGCGCCTCGGAGAGCGTGCGGATGAGCAGCGTCTTGCCCAGGCCCGGGACGCCTTCGAGCAGGACGTTGCCGCCCACAAAGAGGGTGATGAGGATGCCATCGACGATCTCGCCGTGGCCAACGATGACCTTGGCGACTTGGTCGCGGACGGCCTTGTAGTGCTCACGGAACTGCTGCGCTTGCTGGGGGAGGGTGTCGTTCATGGTTGTTCTTTGGGCGGGTTGTTAAGCAGAGTTAGCCACAGATGGACACAGATGAACACAGATAGAGATGTGTCATCAGCGTTTCAATCGTTTGATGGTGATGCGGGGTGTTCCAAAGTTGATCAGCAGGCAGGTGGTCATGCGTGTGACTTTGAGATAGTTGAGGCATTGCGCAACATGTTCAGACGCGAGTTCCTTGCAGTGCTTGCGTTCAACAAGCACATGCCCGCCCACGATGAGGTCGGCCACATACTCACCGATCACTTGATCGCGGTACCAGACGCGCAACGGGGATTGTTGAGTAACTTGCAAGCCAGCGTTTTCAAGCTCGAGTTTCATGGCGTTCTCGTAAACCTTCTCAAGGAAACCGGTTCCCAATGTGTTACTCACGGTGTAGGCACATCCAATGATGGTCTGCGTCAATGGGTCTTGCTCTGGTTTCGATTCTTCTTCCCATCTGTGTTCATCTGTGTCCATCGGTGGCTAACTCTCCTCCTGCCCCTGCCGGGCACGGCGTTTGGCGGCGAGGAGGCGGTTGGTGGTGGGGGCTTCGGTGGCATCGGCGTCGGCGTTGGAGATGCGTGGCGGGAGTGGTGTGTTGATGGCTCCGCCGACGGCGGTGGCGAAATCGGGCGCGGCGGTGGCGGTGGGGCCTGCGTCGAACTTGCGGGCGGTGGAGACGTTCGACACCGCGAGCTGCGGGACGGTGGCGTCGTCGTTGTCAGCACTGCTTGGCGAGGTGGTTGCTTTACGACGCTTGAGTGCGGAGAGTGTGTCGGCTGCGGCGGCGTCGTCGTGTCGCGAGACGAAGCGGGCCTTCAACCAGCGCATCGAGGCGCGGGCGTCCCAGGCGACTCGGCGGTTGGCGACATCCAGCAACAGCAGCGCGAGCAGCCAGGGCATGAGCGTCCAGCGCAACGGCCGACTGGAGATGGATTGAAACTCGGTGGTGCGAGCGAAGAGCGTGTTGGCAGCCGGGTCGGTGGGGAGCAGCAGCCGGCCACCGGTTTCTTGAGCGATCTGCTTGAGCAGCGCGAGGTCGGGGCTGAAGCGTCTCAGCTCTTCGCCGGGCGGGCGGGTCGCGCCGCCGAACACGCTGCTGCGCTGGCCGTCGGGAGAGTCGAGGTAGAGGTTTGCGATGTAGTTGCCGGCTTGTGATGCGGGCAGCGATGCTTCGTACAACCCCGGCCCGGTCTGTCGGAGGTTCACCGAGAGGATGCTGCCATCAGGCGCGAGCACACCACCACGCACGAGCAGGTTGTCACCAAACCCACCCCCCCCGGAAGTTGCCCCTGAAGACTCACCCGGAGTTTCGTTTGCTGCGGCGCTGCTGACGGCTGTGGCGTCGAGTCGGATACGGAGCTGGTTGTTTTCGAGTGTGACGGTGAGGTCGGCGTCTTTGGTGGCGGAGGGGCGTGCGATGTAGCGGACGGTGCGTGCCCAGAAGTCGGCGTAACCGTTCCAGGAGAGCCAGTTGCTGGCCCATCTGTTGGTGGCGTCGGAGGTGAACGCGGCGGCCCGGCCCAGGCCCACTTGCCAGTGCGCGAAGAGCGGTTCGCCCTCGGGGCCCAGCAGCGGCATCTCAACGCGTCTGTCGAGTCGTGGGCCCGTGAGCACGAGGCCGCGCAGCGGTGGCGTGGCGGTCATGCCGGTGGTGATGGGCGAGCCGGTATTGACGAGGGTGGGTGTGAAGTCGGCTTCTTTGATTAGGTTTTTGCGGATGGTGCGTGCTTCTTTGATGAAGATCTGCGGGAGGTTGTTGGGGTCGGTGACGGAGTAGAAGTTGCCGTCGCCGAGCTGCGCGATCTGCGTGAGGAGTGTGGCGTCGTGTCCGTCGCCGACGCCGACGGTTGAGACGGTGATGCCTGCTTTGCGCATGTCGCTGACAAGTTGCTGGTAGTTGCCGGGCGATTGGCCGTCGGAGAGGACGATGACGTGTTTGATGCCGTTGGTCTGGACGTTTGCTTTGCTGGAGGCGAGTTCTTCGTAGGCGGCGATGAGCCCTGAGTAGATGTCGGTGCCGCCGTTGGGCTCGATGGATCGGATGAGTTTTGCGGTGGCGAGCGGGTCGGTGTTTTCTTCGAGCGGGACGATCCACTTGGCGGAGGAGTCGAAGGCGACGACGCCGACGAGGTCTTGCGGGAAGAGGGTGTTCAGGGCGAGTTCGGCGGCTTCTTTCGCGAGTTCCATCTGGGTCTTGCTGGACCCTTGCACGGGGGACATCATGGAGCCGGAACGGTCGATGACAAAGACCAGTGCGCCCGAGGGCAGGATGGTCTGCGAGGGGATCTGGCA
>DAIOEG010000353.1:0-2706 GCA_036746415.1 Phycisphaera sp.
AACATAATGAAACATAGAGTGTCAATAAATGTGATTCGGCTGTTATATTGACGCAATACTACCGTGTTTTATTGTGAATATTGAACTATGAGTGCAAAAGCATGGTCTGAAACAAAAGTGTATCAATCAAAAAACAAATGAAAACTGATTGACACAGCTCTGTTTCGAGTTAGATTCGACTTGTCTTCGGTGTGCGTCTTGTTGCCACTCGGTGCACTTCAAGGTGTTTGAACCATGTCCACGGTGCGTTTGGTAGCTTGTGAAGCATAGGTGTCGGCAGCGACGGTGTCGCGGGTGCTAAGCAATGCGGGGGGCGTGAGTGTGCGCAGCCGGTCCAAGGTGTTGTCGGCGGCGAACCGGTTGGGCTATTTCGCGGGCAGCTCGGTGGAGGGGCTGAACCTGGCCGTGGGGTATTTCGGTGCGGTGTGTTGGAACAGCGCGTTTGACTCGGAGCTGTGGGCGGGCATGGGGGCGTCGGCGGACGAGGCGAATGTCCGATTGACGGCGATCAACATGGTGCGCACACGGCACACGGCTGGGACGTTCACCGAAGCGTTCCGACAGATCGGTGTGCGTGGCGCGATCATCCGCAGCGTCCGGTGGACGCGTCACATCACCGAAGAGCTGATCGCCGAGGGCTTCCCGATGGTGCTGGTCAGCGACCGCGACGCGAAGGGCTCGGTGGCTCGGGTGTTCAGCGACTCGTTCCCCGCGAGCCGGGCGGGTGTGCAGCACTTGTTGGACCTGGGGCACACACGTGTCGCGGTGGGCTCGAGCGATCTGGATGACTCGGACCACGCCGACCGTGTCAATGCTTACCGCGAGGCGATGACGCACGCGGGGTTGCCGATCGATGAAGGCCACATCATCTCGGTGAAGCCGTCGCTGGAGGGCGGAGTGCATCTATTCCGCAACATCATGTCGATGTCGCGTCGGCCGACGGCGGTGTATGTCACGGACCCGATTGTTGCTGTGGGTTTGATTAATCATGCGCACAAGATGGGTGTGGACGTGCCGGGCCAGTTGTCGGTGCTTGGGTTTGACGACGCGGCGATGCGGGAGATGGTGTTCCCCAAGATGACGTGTGTGTGTCAGGATGCGCAGCGTCTGGGTGTGGAAGCGTTCAACGTGATGATGCGGCTGCTCAGTCAGCCGCCGGGCGCGGAGCCGGAGACGCGTGTGTTGCCCACGTGGTTGGAGATCAACGGCACGACGGCCCCGCCGCCCTCGGAGGTGCTGCGCGTCATGCCGGATGGCTCGCGATCGATGGAGCCGTTGAACGACCCGGCCGTATCGGCTCGGCGATGAGCGAGACAAGCGGGCCGGTTGACCGGTGTGTTGAATCTTGAATTTCGAATCCTGTCGTGTCTTTTCACTGTCGTGTTTCACTTTCACTTTCTTTTAGGAGGAATGAGCAATGATGATGTCGAGTGCTTCCAAACATTGGCTGCTCGGAGTCGTGGCGGGTGTGGCGATGGGCTCAGCGGTGCCTGCCTCGGCGGCGAACCTGTTGAGCAACGCCGGCTTTGAGCCGCCCGACCTCAGCGACTGGTCGTTCTTCAGCAACGCCTTTGCCGTCGGCAGCGGCGCGTTTAACCCTGCCCTCAATGCGCCGCGCACCGGCAGCGGCGCGGTGTTGCTCCTGGGCGGCTTCGGTGGCAACCCGGACTTCTCGGGCTTCTTTCAGGACGTCGCGGTCTCTGCGGGCACGCAGTACGAGGCCTCGATCTACGGCCTCATCGAGTCGGCCAACAACGAGAACCCGCCGCGAGCCGACAACATCAACGGCCGATCCAACGTCGTCAAGCTCCTCCTGGAGTGGAAGGACAGCGGTGGTGCGCAGATCAGCAACGACGAAGTCACCGTCATGGACGGCAACACCGGCACCATCCCCACGGATCAGTGGCTGAAGTACAGCTTGGCAGGCACCGCGCCAACGGGCGCAGTCACGGGCCGGATCGTCGTGCTCTTCATCCAAAGCAACTTCGCAGGCGGCGTGACGTTCTGGGACGACGCAAGTTTGCAGGTCGTCCCCGAGCCCACGGCTGCGCTGCTTGCCGCATTCGCAGCGCCCGCGCTGCTGGCGCGTCGTCGACGCGCTTGATTCGACAGGACCTCCATGCCCTCGCGTCGTTAGCGCGGCGCGGGGCGTTTCTTGACGGATTCCATTCTCAATCGCCCCTTCAACGGAGAAAGCCATGCCCCTTATGCCCACGCTTCGCAACCAACCACGTCTGCGTTTTGCCAGCGTCGTCTTCGCTGCGCTGGGTGGTGCCTCTGCCCACGCCCAAGTCAACCAGCTTGTCAACGGCAGCTTCGAGACCAATCAGGGCTTCGGTGGGTTCGCTAACTTCGATGCATACAACGGTAATTTCAAGGGCTTTGACGGCTGGCGCAGCGACCTGGAAGACGACGGATTCCGCAACTTCACGTTCCCCGGCACGACCGTCGGCGGGGATCAATTCGAGAACATTTTTCCATCCAATCCCGCTGATCCAATCACACCAGACCCCGCGCTCGACGGCTCGTCCGCGCTCCTGGCCCTCGGGCCGTTCTTCGCAAACCCCAACTCGTCGCTGGCGTATCAGCAGATCGCGGTGACGCCGGGGCAACGGCTCATCGGCAGGGCATACGCCTACAGCGACCCGATGCAGATCGGCGGCAACGGCTTCCCCGACAGCATTTACGTCCAAGGCCGACGTAACT
>DAIOEG010000354.1:0-2687 GCA_036746415.1 Phycisphaera sp.
CCAGCTCCAGACCGACCCCCGCTCGGTGTCGGCGATCTGGATCGAAGTGTCGGTCCCTAAGGGGTCACGACCCGGGACGTACACCGGGACCATGACGTTCAAATCAGGCACAGGCGATGAGCAAGCGATGCCCGTCGAGCTGGTGGTCCATGACTTCGAGGTCCCTCAACGACCGGCCCTTAGGACCGCGTTCTGGCTGTTTTCCAACAAGGTGGCGGCGGCAAAGGGGCTCGACATCCAGGACCTGCCCATGCATGACATGCTGGCCATGGCGGATGTGGCGCTGGACCACCGGATCACGCCCATCCCAACCGACGAGCCCATCCAGAAGCCCTGGCTCATCCAGATGGGCCGGGACGACAAGGGGGCCATGACCTTTGACATCACGCGATGGAAGCAGTTCTACGAGTACGTGATGTCGCGTGGGGGGACGACGGTGCATCTGGCTAACTCTCACTGGTTTGGTGCATATCTCTACAACACGACCTCGGCCTCGTTCCCCAACGAAAGCGCGAACGAGAAAACGTTCTTCACCGCAGGGGCCGTGGAACCCCACCGACTCAAGGCGGCTGGCCAGTACCTGTCCGAGGTCCTCGGGGTTGTCCGTGACAACGGCTGGACCTCTGACGCCTACCTCCAGCCCTGGGACGAGCCCAGCCCGCAGGCCAATGAGAGCGTGTTGCCTGTGCTGTTTCCAGCGCTCAAGGAGTTGCTTGGTGAGGTCCCCATCGCGATGACCATGATGCCTGCGCCGGAGCTACTGCCTTTTGTCGGGCTGAACGTCCCAACGCTTCCAGTGGTCGACAACAAGGCCGACAGGGGGGTTGGCTACGTGAAGAAGATGCGTGATCTGGGCATCCAGCCGTGGTACTACTCGTGCGTCAGCTACGGGTTGACGATCCCCGAGTGGCCGACGCGCCACCGGCTCCTGCCGCTGCTGGGCCATCACTGCGACGCGGAGGGCTCTCTGTTCTAGGGCTTGAACATCTATAGCTACCCCGGCGGCCAACCATCCATCCGCCTCAAGCTCTTCAGGATGGGCATGGAAGACATCGAGTTCATCGCCTCGGCCAGGGCTGCATTGGCCACGCAAACATCGGTCCCCGACAGTCTGGCAAACGATGTGAAAGCCCTCGATCAGATCGCGCAACGCTTTGATGAGTCCTGGTCGGACCCCTCGGCCCTGGACGCGATCCGAGAGGTCTGTGGTCGTGTGATTGACTCCTTGTCCGTTCAATCAAATGGGAGATTCACGCCTTCGCCCACAACGAAAACCCCACCCGCTGTTCATCGGCGTGTGGGGTTTTTCATTGGAGATGCACCGCAGCAATAGGCGGTGCACCGTGCGGTTGTTTGCGTTCAACGCTGTCAACACAGCCTCAAGCACGTTGATGCATGCGGTGCGCGATAAGGCGTTTGAGCTTCTTGTGGAGCTCAGGCGTCGCCTGAGCCATGCCACAATCGTCACCGAAACAGCCGGCCGCCCAGGCGACCTCGGCGTTCCAAAGACTCACCGCACGCTCGATGAGTAGCAGGTTGGACCGCGGCGCCCAGTTGCAGATCAGAGCACGGCTGCGGGCGGTGGCAAAACGACTCGCCCGATACACCTCTGGCCAAGAGCCGCTGTCTTGATAGATGCCGTCAGATGCCAGGCAGTACGGGAACAGATACGGGTCCAGAGAGTCCACCGGCAGGCCGAGCTGGGAGGCGGTGAGCAGCACCATCTCGCTGTTGAACGCGTGGCACTGTTGACGCATCTCGGCAATCAGGTCCAGCTGCGCCCGGTCTGCGTACCCCGGGCACGAAGCGGGGCCCAGCGCTCCCGCGGGGACGTAATAGGCCTCATCGATGATCATCGCGTCGCACAGGCCGCCCACCTCCCTCAGCACGGTGGTCAGGTATGACATGGTCCATGTGCGGGTCTTGGGGTGCAGTGGGTTGCGCAGGTGCGTCGGCCCGACGAGGTCGGGGCCTTGCCACAGCGGGCGGTCCACCTCGAGCGCTTCCCCCGGTGATTCGACATCCCGCCAGTCTCCGAACGCCTGCATCCCCGTCAGCAGATAAAAGCCCGTGCGGAAGCCCCGCTCTTTGGCGAACCGCAGACGGTCGCGCACGCTGTCCCATGTCATCTCAACCGGGCGTCGCTGCTCTAGGTTCCGCCAGCGATACGCCGAGGCGCCCTTGTAGTGCTCGGGGACCGGGTCCGAGTTGGACTGTTCCAGAAGGAGCGGGTCATTCACGTAAGGGAACGCGATCCACTTATCCTTGGGCGATCGGCCATCCGCAGAGACCGCGTAATCACCGACGCGGTCGTACCAGCCGTGCAGCGAAAACATCGCCCTTGATCGATCGGCCGGCTCGATGAGCGACTCGGCCGACTCGATGTCCTCGTACCAGCCCCGCCCGTCACGCGACAGGAAGTCGTAGTTCTGAAACGCGACATCATGCAGCCACCGCGGGACAGTGGACTTGGCCTCGACAAACGCCGCGAACCACGCCTCGATGGCCTCGTCCTCCGTTGCAACCACGGCTGTCTGGATATGCAACTTCTCGACCGCATGGACGCCCGCGTCCTGACGGAGCACCGTCTTCAAGCTGATCGAGCCGGGCGAACCGGCCGAGACCTCAAACGACCACGTGTGCCGCTGGTCGGCCAGCACCGCCAGCTTCACCGGCCCGCTGCCCAT
>DAIOEG010000355.1:0-2686 GCA_036746415.1 Phycisphaera sp.
GAAGTGGGTGCGCTTGAAGAGCGAGCCGCCGAAGAGGCGCAGGTCGCGGAAGCCCTCGGCGGTGCGGTTGAAGGGCACGCCCATGCGGTCGAGCAGGTCGATGATCTTGGGGGCCCAGTGGGCCATCTCGTAGACCGGCGGCTGGTGGTTGAGGAAGTCCCCGCCGTAGATGGTTTCGTCGAAGTGGTTCCACTCGGAGTAGCCCTGCTGGCGGGCGACTTTGTTGCAGGCGTTGATGCCGCCTTGGGCGCAGACGGAGTGGGAGCGCTTGACGGGGACCATGGAGATCAGGTCCACGGCGACGCCTTGCTCGGCCACGCGGACCGCCGCCGCAAGACCTGCCAGACCTCCGCCGACCACGATGACTTTGGGTTTGTCTGCCATGACGATGTACCTCTTGACGAAACGCGGTGGATGCCTTGAAACGTTAGTGCGCACCGGGGCGCGGGGTCCAGTACGAGAGAAGGGCGGTGTCAGTAGCCCACGGGCGGGGCGACGGGGGCCGGCACCGATGTTGACCCTGCGGGGCTGGGCAGCGGGGCGGCGGGCGACGCGGGTGCGGGGGTCTGCGTGATCTGCACGAGCTGTTCGACGGTGAAGCCCAGGCCCGCAAGGTCGCTGTGAAGCGCGGCGGCATCGCTGAACACCACCTGGCCCTCGGGGACGATGGCGACGAACGCGGCCTTTTGCTCGGCGGTCATGCTGTCGAAGTCGTATGCGAGCGAGGCGTAGAAGGAAGCGCCAAAGAACGCCATGAGCGCGACAAAGAGGCCCAGGCACGCGTAGCCCCAGCGCTTCATGGAGCCCTCGCTGATGGTCAGGCCCCAGGAGATGGCGGCGGTCCACAGGCCGTTGGACCAGTGGAACACGACCGAGACGACGCCGATGAGGTAGAAGAGCGCGACCCACGCGCTGTACTGGACGGCGTAGGCCGTCAGCGGGTACGACAGGCCGACCTCGTGAAGGGACTTGAGGTCGGCGAGTGCGGGTGCTTGGTAGCCCCGGCTCCAGAAGGGGGTGTACCAGCCGAACATGTCCCATCGCCAGCGGAGGGTGGCGACGTGGCAGAAGATGAACACGAGGGCGAGGATGCCTGTGACGCGTTGGAGGAAGTAGCGGTAGTTCCCGCCGTAGCGGTACTGGCTGATGTTGTTTCGCCCGGTGAACGTGTACCACAGGCCAAGCGCGGCGTGGAACCCGATCGCGCCCCACAAGCTGATCTCGATGAACAGCAGGTAGGGCATGGAGTGGATGAAGTCCACCTCGTGCTGGAACTCGCTCTTGCCGGCGGTCTCGCCCCAGAGCATCTGCGCGTTGGTGAAGAGGTGGACGGTGGCGAACGCGCCGACGGGGACGATCCCAGAGAGCGAGTGCAGGCGACGCAGCAGGAAGTGGTTCTTGCTGAGCAAGTCGTTGATGCTGGGCTTCTTGGCGTTGCTGGATGTGGGGGAGTGGGTGAGGGCCGTCATGGCGTTGTTTCGTGTTGCGGGGTGGGGGTGGGTGTTGAAAGTGGATCGGTTGTCGGGGTGCCTGTGCGTGATTCAGGGTTTTAGTCAAAGAGTGTTAGCCACAGATGGACACAGATAAACACAGATGGAAGAAGACGGATGTCGGAAGCAGAGAGTGTTTGACAATAGTTGCTTGGGTTTTAGTCTGTAAGGCTCGCTGTTTCTCTTTCATCATCTGTGTTTATCTGTGTCCATCTGTGGCTAAAAACCCCGGCTAAACACGCTGACGCTCCCGCATCACCGCATGGCTTCTTCTGGCTCGTTGCCTCGTGCGGCGTCGCGGACGGCGTGGACCAGTTCGACGTAGCGCATGCGCAGCTCGTAGAGCGTCGAGGCGATGGTTGCTTGTTCGTCGTGCGTGAGGTTGTTTTGGGACTTGTCTTCGAGGACGCCCAGCAGGTCGATCTGGAACCGGGCGGTCTCGAGGCCGATCATCGGCTGACCGGTGCGTGGGTCGGTGTAGCCGCCCATGTACATCATGGCCTGGCTGGCGAGGGTGCTGACGAGCGTGTCGAACCCGGCGGCAGGAAGCTCACGCTTCGCCCGACCCCCCCCGGCTGACGATGAGCTGCGCTTGGCACTCGACGAGCTTGCCGGCGCGGCCTCGACGGCCTTCTGCTTGGCGGCCAGCCGTTCCTTCTCGCGCTGCGCCTCCTGCTTCCAGTCGTCGTCGATCTGGATCTTGGGCATGCCCTGCGGATCACTCATGATTCAGCCCTCTTTCACTGCTGGAGAACGGTCGATCGCCCGTGGGTGAAGAGTATAGGACTTGTTTGTCCACAATGCGAGCGACGCGACTCTTCCACAATCGTTCGTGTTTTGCTCATCCAGAGGTTTGGAACCACGGATGGACGCGGATGAACACGGATGAGAGAAAACGCATCAAGTCGTGACCGCGTCGCTTCTCTTATCTTGATCGTACGCTTCATCCGCGTGCATCTGCGTTTATCCGCGGTTCCAAATCTTTCTATGATCGTAGCCCATGTCACACGCGACCTCACCGCCCGACTTCACGCACCGGCTCAACACCCTCCGAGAACGGCTCACCCGCGGCAAGCACGCCACCGATGCGCTGCTCGTGACCGCGCACCAGGACATCCGCTACCTCACCGGGTTCACCGGCGAGGACGCGTGGCTCCTCGTCCCGTTCCACTCCAAAAGCGCCAGGCCCATCCTGG
>DAIOEG010000356.1:0-2683 GCA_036746415.1 Phycisphaera sp.
GCCGGGGAGTGTGGTGGGTGAGGTGGCACCCGGTCGTTTCAAAAGTGGCCCATTCAAAGTATTGATGATTGTAATCATTTATGTGCTTAGTTGACCGACGATAGGTATTTTATAGTTCGGTTGCGAGCGTCTGGGTACGGGGCGACAATAAGTCAAGATAAGGGAGCACCCCCAATCATTCTTAGCTCCCCCTCCCTCCGATTCCGTGCCTTCCGTGGCTCGCTCTCCAATCCCATCTGCGTTCATCTGTGTCCATCGGTGGCTAAAGACTTTGAAGTCTCAACCTTGCGGGAGGATTCGCGGGCTTCGAGGAACTTTCGGGCGGGCATGGGGAAGAGGAGGAGGAGGAGGTCGCGGTGGGTTTTGGTGGAGGGGTCGGGGGTTTGGAAGACTTTGGCGGGGTCGGGGGATGTCGAGGGGGTTGGCTGGGCGTGACGCATGGACTGCGTTGGTGGGCGGGGTCAGGCGTGTTGGCGGAGGAGTTGCAGGCCGGTGGCGGTGAGCCAGGCGAGGCAGGCGGTGAGGCCTGCGACGCCGACGTAGAGGAGTGGGGAGCCGTTGGCGATGGCGAGGTTTGCGGTGCCGGCGAGGAGGGGGAGGGTGCCGGCGGTCAGGCCGAGGGGGCGTTGCCAGGGGCGGGTGAGGCCGCTTTGGTGGGTGGGGAGTGTGGCGGCGAGAAAGGTGACTCCGAAGGCGGGGAGTGTGAGGGCGAAGGTGGCGGCGTGGAGCCGCCAGGCGAGCTCGAAGGCGGGGGTTGGTTCGGGTTGGCCTGCTGCGGTGAGGACGACGGCGATGTGCGTGGCGATGGTGAGGGCGGAGAGGGCGGAGAGTGTTGAGCCGGCGGCGAGGGCGAGGCGGGAGTTGTCGGAGCCGTGGCCGCCGCGGCGGAGCACGAGGCCGTGCAGGGCGGTGAGGAAGGACAGGAGCAGCAGCATGTTCAGGGCCTCCAGGCCCGAGGTGATGGCCAGGGGGCGGCGGTTCTGGGCGTGGTAGGCGAGGACCACGCCCAGAGGGTCGCTCAAGTCGGGCGCTGCGGTGATGGCGAACAGCGCGTTTTGGAGGAACAGAGTCGCGGCGTAAGCGATGGCGAGGAGGCCAACGGTGCGCGTCGTGGACGCCCGAGTGCGGACGGCCAGCGCGGGTGTGGGTGTCTCGCTCATGTGTGTGGCTGCGATGGGTGGCTTTGTGTGTGTGCCTGCCGGTTGCACGTACTGCGGATCGTCTAATCTATCGTTTCTTGAACTTGTATGATCTTGATCGTGCTGATGGGATCGGGCGTGCTGAGCAACGGGCGAGTAGGGATGCACCGATCGTCTTCCCGTATGCTCCGGCCCGGTAGCACCGGATGGCTGACAACACCTCTGAACCACTTGACACGCCCACCCCTGCACGCGACCCGCGTTACGACATCGCGCGGGGGGTGGCGCTCATCGGCATCACGTTGCACCACACGTTCGGGCCGGCCCATACGGTCATCCGTGTGCCGCAGGTGTTTTACTTTGATTTTGCAGGCGTCTTTGTGTTGGTGTCGGGGTGTGTGGGCGGGCTTGCGTTTGCCAAGGCGCATGAGCGCGGGGGGAACACGGCCATCCTCAAGCGCTGCTGGAAGCGGGCGGCGCAGCTCTGGCTGGCGAACTCTCTGACGCTTGCCATCACGATCGCGGGCTTCTGGCTGCTCACGCGGCACGTGGGGCAGGTGCAGCACGAGGCGCTGCGCTACTTCACCGAGCTGTCGTGGGAGAAGGCGGGGAGCTGGCTGTTGCCGCACAAAGGCGCGGATTTTTTTGATGTGTTGATGTTGTACGCGGTGCTGTTGCTGGTGACGCCGGCGTTTGTGGCGATGATGGCGGTGCGCTGGTGGCTGGGCTTGGCCGGCTCACTTGCGGTGTACGCAGCGGCGTGGTGGAGCGAAGCGCAGGGGCTGATCGGGGAGCGTCACTACGCCTACGCCGGTGCGTTCGATGTCCCCGGCTGGCAGCTGTTGTTCGTGCTGGGTCTGACCATCGGCTGGGCGATGAAACGACGCATCCGATTGTTGCCGCGCGGCGACACGTGGTGGTGGCTGGCGCTTGGGCTGGTGATCGCGGGGTGTTGGTTGAAGGCGGAGGACGTGTTGTCGTCCGTGTGGTACAGCAAGTGGGACAACCGGCCGTTGTATTGGATGCACCTGTTGCTGGTCGGTGCATTGCTTTGGCACGCGCTCCCGGGCACACACAGCATCTGGCAGGCGACGCCGGCCCGAGCGCTAGCGATGCTGGGTCACCGGCCCCTGCCGATCTACTGCCTGACCGTGCTGCACGCGTTTTTTGCCGGCGCGCTCATCGAGCTGCTGCAGCTCTCGCGCTGGCAGAGCTACACGCTGCAAGCGGCGGGGTTGTCGCTGATCGGGTGCGTGGCGTGGTGGTTGTACCGGCAGGGGCAGGTCCAAAGAGCTTGAGCCCAAGAGACGCCTCGCCCAGCCGGCTGTCCGGGAGGAATGACACCAGATGGGCCCGGAGCCGGCCCCGCCACAGTCGTCAAGACCCTGGACGCGATCGGTCGTCGGACCGCTCCGCTCAACGACCGGCGGGGACCGCGAGAACCATTACACTGCACGCAAGATGGGGCAGGTAACAGACGAGCCACGCAACGCACAACAGGCAAAGCAAGGGTTTGCAATACCATCAACGAAACAACTAGGCAC
>DAIOEG010000357.1:0-2663 GCA_036746415.1 Phycisphaera sp.
TCAACCGCCTCCGATGCTTCGCAATGAAACACACCGGGCGTGAAGTAGTCCTCACGGTCGCCCTGGCCGCGCTCGCGGTCCACGGGGTAATGCGCGGCGTACCACCAATCCGATGCGGCGCGGAACTCCGCATCACGCACACGCAGCGTCACGTCATGACCCTGGGCCCGCACAGTCGCCGTGTCGCGCGCCGGCGTTGCCACGTCAAACCCAGCGTTGTCGTGACGCGACCGAAGCCCATGAAAGTCGCGCAGCGTCAACATCGGCCTGATCTCAAGCGACACCCGCTGCCTCGCCGACGCCCGCGCCACGGGCAACCGGTACACCACCGTGATGGCTGGTGCGCCGTCGTGCAGCACGAGCTCCTTGCTCCAGCGCAGCTCGCCGAAGCGGTAGTGCCACACGACCGACAGGCCGCGCTCGAAGCGTTCGAGATAACGCCAACCCATCGGCGCATAGATCGCCTGCGACTGCGCATCGGTGAACCGGCACGTGCCGAACTCGAGGCGCTGCTGCGTGTCGTCGGTGTCGGTGAGCACGAGCGTCTCAAGCAGCTGCGACAGCGCAACAACTCGGCCCACGGGCGGGTGTTCTGCAGCGATCAGCAGGCCGTGATATCGGCGTGTCTGCACACCAAGGGCCGTGCCCATGGCGTACGAACCCGTACCGTTGGTCAGCAACCACTCGCGCTGCTCGAAGCGCTGCGTATCGCGTGAGACATCAAACGTGGCGCTGTGCGTCAACCATTCCTGAAGCATGGTCGCAGCATACCCCCCAAGCCCACGCTGCGAAGCTGCGTGGGGTCGGGGGTGCAAACCAAGTATCACATCGCATCACACACCCCACGCAGCTGCGCAGCGTGGGCTTCACTCTTCGGGTGTTTCGATGGGTTGTTCGACGAAGCCGCGCTGACGTGCGACTTCGAACGACAACACCGCTGCTGCCGCGACGGTGCCCAGCGCCGCGTCAAAGCGTCGGCCATACGGCACGGTCACAACGCGGTCCACCGTCGAGAGAAACGACCGTCGCAAACCGCGCTTCTCGCCGCCGATGAGCAGCAGTGTGTTGCGTTTGAAATCGACTTGTGAGTACGACACCGCGCCCTCGCCCTGGCCGGTCGCGACGACCTGCCAATCGCCCGTGCCCTTGACCATCTGCATCGCCTCCTGCGGCGACTCGGTGATGGCCATCGCGATGCGCTCGGTCGCGCCGGCGGACGATCTAGCAATCACGGCCTCGGCCTCCGGTCCGCCCTGCGCCCAGTTGCGCGGCCGAACGAGCACGCCCTCACAACCCGCGGCCCACAGCGCCCGCACCGTGTGCCCAAAGTTGTAAGGGTCTTCGATACCGTCGAGCATGGTGATCCACGTGCAACGCGCGATGAGGTCTCCCGCCGGCTCGAACCTCCGCGGGCCGACCTCGGCCACCACGCCTGCATGCGAGCTCACACCCGCCAGCTCATCGAGCTTGCCCTCGCCCGCCGGCGACCACCGTACGTCCTTGGACTGACACAGCTTGGTCAACCGCCGCGTCGGCATGTCGTCACGGTCCCGATCGACCCACACCCGAAACACCTCCCGCGTCCCGGCCTCGATGGCGGCCCGCACGGCGATCGCGCCCAGGAGTTTTGATGCGGGGTCCACGTGCTCGGCCTTTTTATGTTGCTTCATCATCCAATCCTAAAATCAACGGCCCCTTGGCCTTGCGCTCAACACCGATGTCGCGCGATCTGAAATGAAACGCAGCTATTGACCCGTCCTGTTTCAGCCAACTCGAGTTGATTGAAATAGAGTCCAATTGAGTTTCAGTTGACTGAAATAAGATCTCACACCGTCTGAGCGGACTTGGATTTTCGGCTTTCTTTTCGGCGGTCGGCTTCGAGGAGGAGCTTCTTGCGGATGCGGGCGTTTTCGGGGGTGACTTCGACGTATTCGTCTTCGCCGACGTACTCGAGCATCTGTTCGAGGGACATCTTGCGGGCGGGTTTGACGTTGGTGTTCTCGTCTTTGCCCTTGATGCGGACGGCCGAGACGTGTTTGGCTCGGACGATGTTGGCGACGATGTCGTTGTCTTTGTTGTGTTCGCCGACGACCTGGCCTTCGTAGACGTTCTCGCCGGGGTCGACGAAGAAGACGCCGCGGTCGTACAGGCCGTAGAGGGCGTAGGAGGTGGCGGCCCCGTGTTCGGAGCTGACGATGACGCCGGCGGTGCGTCTTGGGACCTCGCCGCGCATCTTGTCGTACTGGAGGAAGGTGTGGTGGAGGATGGCCCGGCCCTGCGTTGCCGTGAGGACACGGGTGCGCAGGCCGATGAGGCCGCGTGCGGGCACGGTGAAGACGAGGTGGACGTACTCGTCGGCGGTGCTCTGGTGCGGGTGCTCGGCGGTGCCTTGGCCGACGGTGCGGGAGTCCATGCGGACCAACTCGGCACGCCGGCTCATGAGCAGGGACATGACGTCGTTCTGGCAGTTGGCGGGGCAGTCGACGACGAGTTCTTCGATGGGTTCGTGGGTCTCGCCGTCGATGTTCTTGAAGATGACGCGGGGCATGGAGATCTGGAGTTCGTAGCCCTCGCGGCGCATGGTCTCGATGAGGACGCCCAGGTGGAGCAGGCCCCGGCCGGAGACTTCGAACTGTTCGGGCGATTCGCCGGGCTCGACGCGG
>DAIOEG010000358.1:0-2656 GCA_036746415.1 Phycisphaera sp.
GTGCGCCGCTTCTTCGTACAGCTCGGGCGTTGGCCAGGTGTTGCGCGGGATGAGGATGTCGCTGGGCACGTTGTCGACGGCCGTGACGACCGCGAAGCCAAACACGGGGTCGGGCTGCGTCGGGGCGTGCGCGAGCGAGCCGTTGTGGATGGCGTCGATGATGGCGCGTGTGAACTTGAGCTTCATGCGTGCGCCTTGTGCGCTGCCCGACGAGCCGCCGCCGGACCAGCCGGTGTTGACCAGCCACACGTTGCTCGCGTGCTTCTTCATCTTCTCGGCCAGCAGCTGCGCGTACTTGCCTGGGTGCCACACGAGGAACGGCCCGCCGAAGCACGGGCTGAACGTCGCGCTGGGTTCGGTCACGCCATCCTCCGTGCCCGCGACTTTCGCGGTGTACCCGGAGATGAAGTGGTACATGGCCTGGTCTGCGCTGAGCTTGCTCACCGGCGGCAGCACGCCGAACGCATCACACGTGAGGAAGATCAGGTCCGTCGGGTGCCCCGCAACGCTGGGCACCTTCGCGTTGGGGATCGAGTCGATCGGATATGCGCCGCGGGTGTTCTCCGTGATCGAGTCGTCGGTGAAGTCCACGTTGTGCGTCCCGCTATCGAACCGCACGTTCTCAAGCACCGCGCCGAAGCGCAGCGCATCGAAGATCTGCGGCTCGTTCTCACGCGACAGGTTGATCGCCTTGGCGTAGCAGCCGCCCTCGATGTTGAAGATGCCCGTGTCGGTCCAGACGTGCTCATCGTCGCCTACCAGCAGCCGGTTCGGGTCGGCCGAGAGCGTCGTCTTCCCCGTCCCCGACAGGCCAAAGAGCACAGACGACCGCCCCGTGTTGGGGTCCGCCGTGGCCGAGCAGTGCATCGACAGCAGGCCCTGCTTGGGCATCAGGTAGTTCATGATCGTGAAGATGCCCTTCTTCATCTCGCCGGCGTACTCGGTGCCAAGGATCACGAGCTGCCGCTCTTCGATCGACAGGTCGATGCTCGTACGCGAGGTCATCCCCGCCGTCAGCGGGTTCGCGGGGAACCGCCCCGCATTAAACACCACCCAGTCCGGCTCGCCGAAGCTCCGCATCTCCTCCGCCGTCGGCCGGATCAGCATCGTCCACATGAACAGCGCGTGATACGGCCTCTCACACAAGATGCGCACTTTGATCCGGTGCGCCGGGTCCGCCCCCGCAAACGCATCGACGACGTACAGCCGTTTGCACGTGTTGAGATAGTCAATCGCCCGGCTGTGGTTGATCCGAAACGTCCGCTCATCGATCGGGATGTTGACCGGGCCCCACCAGATGTCCTGCTCGCTGCTGGGGTGCTTGACCACACGCTTGTCCTTGGGCGACCGCCCGGTCTTCCCGCCCGAGTAGGCGATCAACGCCCCCGAGTCGGCGATGTAGTCCTTGCTGTCAAAGCGGATCGCGTGTTCGTAGAGCTTCGGCGGGGTGAGGTTGTGGTGGACGTGCTCGACCGTGAGGCCGTAGGGCGAGAGGTTCAGCGTGGACATGGTGTTCCCCTTTCGAGGGATGGGCCAGACGTGGTGGGTCTTCACAGGCCCGTGCGAACACAACATCATCGACCCTCGGCCCACTGATTTCAACTCCCGCTCCAGCCGCCGAGATCACACGCCATCAAGCCGATCCGGCTCACGCACCAGCATGTCCAGCGTCGCCCACGCGTCTGCAAGCAAAAGCCCCGGCACCAGCGCCCCCGGCCCGCGCTCGATGCTCAAGTGACTCGTCACATCGTGCAACTGCTGCTCGGCAAACACCGCCGTCTCCGGCCAGCACGCAAACGCCGACAGCGCCCACGGCTGATACGTCGTGTAGTCTGGTTGCGTGTGCTCCACGTGATAACGCGCCGCACGCCGGGCCCGCTTCAATAGCCCCGTCTCACTCTCCGCCGCACCGACCGCAAACAAGCCGTGCAACGCGCACATCTCCCTGTAGACCCATGCATCAGGCGTGTCATCAGGCGTCTGTGTGTGCAACGGCCCATGTTCGTCCCAAGGGTCTCGATCGACCGGCACCATCCTTGGCAGAAAGCGGCACCACTGCCTCAACCAAGTGTGATGGATCTGACCATCACTCTCAGGGATCACGGAATGTGGGACGTCTGCAGAGCACTGAACGTGCAACGACAGCATCAAGTAGTGGTACACAAGACGATGGTGCCCCCGCCCGTCGACACACTTCACCCGACGTGCCTCCGCTTGAGAAGCCAAGATGAGCTGTGATGCACCCTTGAGCAACCCTGATTCAAGCGCTACGCCGGTCTCACCCATCAGAATGCGCGCTGCGGGAACGGCCTCCATCAGCGAGATGACAAGCTCGCCCTCGCGCGGCTGGTGCGGCGTCGCATCAATAGCCGAGCCAAGCGCACGCTCGGCCAAGTTGCGGATCATCGGAAGAAGCCGTTCCACGTGCTGCATCCTGGCATCGTAAGGCGCTGGGCTGCTTGCTACATTCCTTCCATGCCCGAGTGGATCGACATCTGCAACGTGGCTGACCTCCCGCACGGTGCCCGCCGCTGCGAACGCATCGCCAACACGCCCGTCGTCCTGTAATCCTCCCCAGAATCTGACTCATTCAAAAGTAGTGGTTCCTTCTCCCCTTTCCCCGTTCAAGGAGCCTTTGATGAGAACCAGCAAGTTC
>DAIOEG010000359.1:0-2632 GCA_036746415.1 Phycisphaera sp.
CGAGCTGCAGGCCGTCATCGCGATGCCCTGACGTGAAGCCCTGATGCGGTTCTCACACACGGCCCCGGGCGGCCTCGCTGCTCTGCTAAACTCGACGACACACGATTCGAAACCCATTCACCCCGAAGGAGAGCACCATGTCTGAACAAAACGACCCCAACCGCCGACAGATCGGCCTGCGCGTCAACGACACCAAGATGACCACGGGCTACAGCAACGCGTTCCGCACGCACGCCGCCGCTGATGAGGTCCTTGTTGACTTCGGGTTCAACCTCGTGCAGATGAACCCCAACCCCGGCAACCAGCCCGACGCGCAAGCCGGCCAGATGCAGCTGGAATGGCAACACCGCGCGGTCCTCAACTACCGCACCGCCAAGAACCTCGCCGTCGAGCTCGGCCGGGTCATCCAGGCCTACGAAAAACAGTTCGGCGAGATCAAGCCCCCCCAAGCCAAGGCCTGATCGCCTCAACACGCAACACAACTGAAGAAGCCCCGGCCCGTCTGGGGCTTTGTCATGCGCACCCGTGCATCACACTCACGACACACCGCAACGCGGTACGATCGAAATCACCCTACGGAGTTCACGCGATGTACAGCCGACGGTTTGCGGTGTTGACGGTTTCAGCATGTGCTGCGCTTGCAGGTGCAACGCCCGCTTTGGCCGAGTCGATCGAGGGTCTGGTGAAGCCCAGCCATCAGGTGACGCTCAGCGCGCCGCTGGACGCGATCGTGCAGACGATCCCCGTGGACGAGGGCGAGCGGGTCGAGGCGCAGGCCGAGGTGGCCCGGATGGACGACCAGTTGCAGGTGGTGCGTGTGATGTCGGCCCGGCTGCAGGCCGAGAGCGAAGCCGCGCTGCGCGAGGCCGAGCTGGTGCTCGCCGAGTCGCAGATCATGCTCGACCGCGCAACGCAGGCCGCGACCAAAGACGCCGCCAGCGAGTGGGAGGTCCGCCGAAGCAAGCTGCAACGCGACCAGGCCCAGGCCGGCCTCGACGACACGAAAGACAAAATCGAGGTCGCTAAGGTCAACCTCGTCCTCGAAGAAGAGCTGCTCAAGAAGTACCGGCTCAACGCGCCTTTCGCGGGCATCGTCCTGCGCGTCCACACCGAAGAAGGTGCCACGCTCCAGCGCGGCGGCGAGATCATCACCCTCGTCCAGCTCGACCCGCTCGAAGCCGAGTTCTACATCCCCATTGATCTCGATGGCCAGCTCGCCGTCGGTCAATCCGTCGACCTCCGCGTCGACGCCGCCATCGCCGCCGCCCGCAGCATCCCCACCGTCAACGCCACCGTGAAGTCCATCGACCCCGTCGTCGACTCCGCCAGCCGGACCTTCCGCGCCGTCCTCACCATCCCAAACCCCGGCACCCGTCTGCCCGCCGGCATCTCCGTCTTCTACGACACCGATGCCACCACCGAGTGACCGCCATCGCGATGCACGCTCACTTGCGCTTCAGCACCGAGCGCCAGCCCGTGAACGCCCCCGCGCTTTGCGGCTGCATCAGTTCCGTAAAACGCACGTCTTCCAACACCGCGTGCACGCCCGGGTCCACGCCCCGCGCAATGCCAAGCACCCTGGGCACCTGACGACGCGGCACGACGCAGAAGCACAACGCGACATCTCCCCGCGCGCCCTTCCCCGGCACCTCGGTCACCATGAAGTTGCCCATGCGCAGCGCAAACGCCACCGACTGCGTCCGCTGCGTCGAGACCAGCATCACCATCTGCGACCCAAGCGCGATCCGATTCTCGATCAGGATCCCTGTCAGGTTGCCCAGCGCAAAGCCCGCCGCGTAACTCAGCAGCTTGATCGGGGTCACGTCCACCAACACACCCGACACCGCCGTCACCCAGATCAACACCTCAAAGAACCCAAGCACCGTCGCGAGCACACGGTTCCCACGCACCACCGCGATCGTCCGCATCGTCCCAATCGACACGTCCAAGACCCGGGCCGGCACAATAAACAACGGCCAGAACCACGGGTTCGCGTTCAACCAGGTAAACAAGTCACCCATCCCAACAACCTATCACACCACCGCAATCAAGACCCCCACACCCCTCCGCGTTCCAACTTCCGCGTTCCGCCAAAGCCCTCTCAATCCAGCTTCCAATAGTCCGCCGGCTTGCCCGCGTATTGCAGCAGCTTGCGTGTGTCTTCACGCAGGATCTCGATCACCGAACGCTTCACCGCCGGGTCCCACACGGGCTTGCCGTCCACCGGCTTGAACAGCAAGCGACGCTTCGCCCACTTGCGCGCACCGATCGGCACGACCTTCACAAGCGCGTACCACCCCGGCAGGCGACGCAGCTTCGACAGCCACGTCTTGGGCACCGTCTTGTTCTCCGCAGGGTTGGGGTTGTCCGTCGCGTGACGCAGCGCAGCGCCGGGATCGACATGATCCACGACTGCCGGCGCGGCGAATGCGGGCCGTCCGCTTGTTCTCGATGGCGGGCTCGAATGGCGCGCCATGTCGCTGTCGCCCGCCGATATGGACTTCCAGCAGGCGCGGAACGCCGCCGCGCGCGAAATTGCGCTCGCCTTCGGCGTGCCGCCGATGCTGCTCGGCATTCCAGGCGACAATACCTATGCGAATTATCGCGAAGCGAACCTCGCCTTCTGGAAACA
>DAIOEG010000360.1:0-2609 GCA_036746415.1 Phycisphaera sp.
CCCAGTACCCCCGGTGCCCCCGGTGCCCCTGGTGCCCTTGGCTCCCCCGCATCGGTCGTGCCCGAGCTTGCGGAGCTTGGCGCGGGCGGGGCGCGCAGCGAGCGTCGGTTGTCGATGCAGCTGCTCGCGTTCACCGGTTGCAAGGACACGCAGGCGCTAGGCGTGCACCTCTCGCACTACCCGCTCGAAGCGGTGATCTATGAAGACCTGAACGACCCGCAGGGCGTCGCGGTGCTGACGATGGCCGAGGACCCCGCCGACTTTCTGCGGCACGTCCGGCCGGCGCTGCGCAGCGGGCCTTTCGCGTCGCTCGTGCCTCGGCCGCAGTTCACGATGTTCGGCCGGTCGTACACGCTGGGCTACGAGCGCGACCTTGAAGAGACGCTCCTGCACCGCCCACGCCGACACGCGATGAACCCGCACTGGCCCTGGGCCGTGTGGTACCCGCTCCGCCGCAAGGGCGCGTTCGAGACGCTCAGCAACGAGCAGAAGATGAGCATCCTCCGAGAGCACGGCAGCATCGGCATGGGCTTTGGCGCAGCAGACGCTGCCCACGACATCCGACTCGCCTGCCACGGCCTGGACGCCCACGACAACGACTTCGTCGTCGCGCTCGTCGGCAAAGACCTCGCGCCGCTCAGCAAACTCGTGCAGACCATGCGCCACACGCAGCAGACCTCGTTGTATCTCGAACGACTCGGGCCGTTCTTCGTGGGACACGCGGCGTGGCGGAGCGAGGCAAGGGGCTGAGGGAAAGAAGGGAAGCGGGTTGAGGTGGGTGTATTGATGGCTAGCGCACCGCGCCGCGTCTTATCTGGGTAGCCGGACGGCGGTGCCGTCCGGATCGTGGGCGCTTCGCCCACGAGGGCTTTGGTGTTGCGCAATGAATCACTGCGTGCGCAGCACATTGTCGCTCGAAGTCGGCGTGGAAGCCCCGCCGATCCGGAGGCCGCCGGCCTCCGGCTACTGCGGAAACTCTCGGCGCACTGCGTTGAACCTGAGCACCGTGCCACCGAGGTGCCCTGCCCGTTTCACGCTCCGCGTGTAATCTATGGCTCTTCGTGCCGCGTAATACGGCACGTTGCAACCACACGAGACACCCCGCCATGACCACCACGCTGCAAGACCGTTTCGCCGTCGCGTATGACACGCTCAAACAAGCCGGGCAGGAGCACCTGCTGCGGTTCTACGACCAGCTCGACGACGCCGGCCGGACCAAGCTGGTGCAACAGGTCGAGGGCATCGATTGGCCGGAGGTCGCTCGGCTGATCCAGTCTCACGTGCTGAACAAGCCGACGTTCACCGCGCCCGGCAGTATCACGCCCGCGCCGGCGTTCCCCGCCGTGCCCACCGCCGCACTGCAAGCCCGCTACGACGACGCCCGCAAGCTCGGTGCCCAGCGCATCGCCGACGGCAAGGTCGCCGCCTTCTGCGTCGCCGGCGGGCAAGGCACGCGCCTCGGCTGGGAAGGCCCCAAAGGCACGTTCCCCGCCTCGCCCATCCGCAAAGCGCCGCTGTTCCAGCTCTTCGCCGAGTACATCCTCAAGGCCCAGCGCAAGTTCGGCTGCGTCATCCCCTTCTACGTCATGACCAGCCCGATCAACCACGCCGACACCGCCGCGTTCTTCGACGAGCACGCGTGCTTCGGCCTCAACCCCAACGACGTCATGCTCTTCCCGCAAGCCATGTTCCCCGCCGTGGACATGAAGACCGGTAAGTGCCTCCTGGCCGACGTCGATGAACTCGCCCTCTCGCCCAACGGCCACGGCGGCTCGCTCAAAGCGCTGTGGACCTCCAGCGCCATCGCCGACATGAAACAACGCGGCATCCAACACCTCTCCTATATCCAGGTCGATAACCCGCTCGTCAAAGTCATCGACCCGCTCTTCATCGGCCTGCACGCGCAGGCCAACGCCCAGATGTCCAGCAAGATGCTCACAAAACGAGACGCCCTCGAAAAAGTCGGCAACTTCGCGCTCGTCGACAACAAGATGACCGTCATCGAATACTCCAACATGCCCGACGAGCTGGCGAAGCAGACCCACGCCGATGGCTCGCTCAAGTTCAACGCCGGCTCCATCGCCATCCACATCATCGATGTCGCGTTCGTCGAGTCCCTCAACACCAGTAAGCAGGGCTTCGCGCTGCCGTGGAACCGCGCGGAAAAGAAAGTCGCGTACCTCGACCTGCAAACGCAAAAGCAAGTCAAGCCCGACACGACCAACGCCGTGAAGCTCGAGACGTTCGTGTTCGACGCCCTGCCCTTCACCCAAAGCTCGATCGTGCTCGAGACGCTGCGCGACGAAGAGTTCGGCCCGATCAAGAACGCCTCTGCACCGGGCGTCCACGACTCGCCCGACACGAGCGCGACGCTGCAAATCCAACGCGGGACCCGCTGGCTCACGCAGGCCGGCGTGCGGGTCGATGACGACGCGGTCGTCGAGCTGACCCACACCACCGCGATCGACCCCGAAGACCTTGTAGGCATGACCCTGCCCACGCACATCCCCGCAGGCAAGCCACTGGTGCTGTAATGCATACGAGCCGCGACCGTCAGGGAGCGGGGCGGTGACCCATCGTGAAACACGGCTTGACGCAAGCGTGATCGA
>DAIOEG010000361.1:0-1709 GCA_036746415.1 Phycisphaera sp.
AGCCAAGCGGTGTGGCTTGTTGCCGATGCACCGCTGTCGATCGCCTACACTCTCAGTGCGGTGTCAGACGCGGGAGTGGTCACGCTGCTTTGCCTTGCAGCTTAACGTGCCGCCTCGACCATGTCGCGTTCCAGTTGAGCGATCCTCTCGCGGTCCGGCTGTTCGGCCTTTTCGATCCGTTTGATCTGCCTCCACAGGTCAAGCACCTGCTTCATCTTCTCGTGCTGGGGGGTCAATTCGTCGATGGCTTGCATTTGTTTCTGATATGCAGCGCCGACCTGCACACTGAACCACTGTTCGAGGGTCACGCCGCTGCCGGGGGTGGTGACCCAGGTCGAGCCGTAGTAATCCCCGGTGGAGCCGTGGGTGCTCTGGGCGTTGAAGGGGGTCGAGAGGCCGGTGTTGTTGATGAGGTGGGCGACGTTGCCGGCGATGGTTGGGCTGTTGGGCAGGGCGGTGACGGCCACGGGGGTGATGACCGCGCCGGTGGTCGCGGGTGCCGACACGGTGATCGAGAGGCGCGCGGCGGCGGTGAGGCCGGCGGGGTCGGCGACGGTGTAATCCACGGTGTCCACGCCCTGGAACCCGGGGCGGGCGGTGTAGACGATGCGGTTGTTGATGATCGACGCGCTGCCGTTGGCGGTCGCGGTGGCTGACGCAAGGGTGAGCGGGTCGCTGTCGGGGTCGGTGTCATTGGCGAGCACATTGACGGTGACAGCCGTGCCCGCGGTGGCGACGGCGGAGTCGTTCACGGCCACAGGGGCCCGGTTCACTGGCGGCGCACCCTCGCGGCGGAACCGCACCTCGGACAACCCCACGAGCCCGTCCCCCAGCGAGCTGAGCAGCCGCATACGCACATACATCGCCGACACGAGCCCGGCGCCCCATCCCCACGGGCTGGGCTGGCACATCGCGATGAGCACGCCGACCGGCGCGAAGGTGAAGAGCTGCGCTGACTCGGCCGAGCCGTTGGGCGCGCTGCTGGTTGCCGTGAAGCTACGGGAGCCGGTGTAGGTGGTGCCGTTGGTCGAGAAGTCGATCGTGAAATCTTTGACGCCCCGGTTCTTCAGGTCGTTCCATTGTTCGAGCAGGAAGTTCCAGAGGTAGACGCCATCGATGCGCTGCACCGAGCCCAAATCGAAGCGCAGTGTCGCGGTGGTGTCGTTGTTGACCCAGGTTGTACTGTAGTAGTCGCCGCTGCTGCGGTGTGTCGCATCGGGGGCGTTGTTGACCGACAGGCCCGAGCCGTCGATCACTCGGATCAGAGCGCCGGCGGCGACGGCCCCGTCTCCCGCGAACGTGACATCGACCGGCTGCAACACCGCCGACATCAGCATCCTTGGCTCGAGCGCCTGCAGTCCCAAAGGGATTGCAGGCACTGACACACCGACCGCCTCACGTCGCACCGCGCGTTTTGACAAGGATTTCACCTTTCTCCCGACTCGCCCCTCCAGAGGCGATTGATTCCGATATTACGATGCACGACAAACCACTGAATAGCAAGCGTGTTGTCTCATGTCCCCCAGATCCACAGGTCGGTGACTGCGTGACATAAAAAAGGACCCGCGCAGAGGCGGGTCCGTCAAGGGTGTCGATGTCGATGGATTGAACGGGTGTGCTCACGCCTTATTGGCGGGGGCATCGCCCGGGTTGGCGGCCGGGGCTTCATCAGCTTCTTCTGCCATGAATTTACCCTGCTTGGCTGTTTT
>DAIOEG010000361.1:1719-2604 GCA_036746415.1 Phycisphaera sp.
CGGGCTTGTCGCTGACGACCCAGACCTTGATGTCGGTCTTGAGGTCGCGGTTGATGACGACCGGGACGGTGTAGCTGTCCAGACGCTTGATCTGGTCGCCCAGCCGCACGTAGCGATCTTCGATCTCGAAGCCCTCGTCACGCAGGGCCTGCGCGATGTCGTGCTGGCTGACACCGCCGAACAGCACGCCCTGGTCGTTCGACGCGCGCTCGAGCGTGATCTCGTGGTCGATGAGCTTCTCGATCATCGCCTTCTGCGAGGCGTTGCGGGCCTTGAGCTCGGCCTCGACCTGGGCGCGGCGGACGGCCAGCTCGGCGACCTTCTCGGGGCTGGGCGTGGTCGCCAACGCGCGGGGCAGGAGGAAGTTGCGGGCGAAGCCGGCCTTGACTTTGACGACATCGCCGACGATGCCGAGGTTGTCCACGTTGTCCAGCAGTAACAGTTCGATGGGCTTTGCCATAGTGAAAGAGTCCTGTCCTCGGGGAGCGAGTTAGGCGTCCGCTTCACGCTGAAGAAGATCGCCAGGGGGGTGAAAGGGGAGTGGGGAGTGGTGGGTGTTGGGGAGTGGTCTGCAGGTCAAGAGTGATGGTGATACAACGGCACGCAGTCCTGTTGCTTCATCAATCCTGACCCCTGACCCCCAGACCCTTCTTAAAACGGGATGTCGTCATCGCCGATGGGTTCGTGGCCGCCGCCGTCGTAGGCGCTGGGAGGCGGGCCTTGGTCGCGTCCGCCGGCGTTGTCTCGGTAGTTGCCACGCTGGGGTGCGGGGCCGCGTCGTTGTTCGCCGCCGACGTTGCCACCGCCTCCGCCGCCTTGTTCGCCGTCGCGTCCGCCGACGAACTGGAAGTTATCGACGACGATCTTGATTTTGCTTCGTTTCTG
>DAIOEG010000362.1:0-718 GCA_036746415.1 Phycisphaera sp.
GTCGCGGGCATGATGGGCCTGCGGTGGACCTGTTCGGGTGCGATGTAGTCGGGCGTGCCCTGGATGCGTTCTTTGACGGTGCCGACCTCGCAGGACTGGCCGAGGTCGATGACTTTGACGCTGGTGACGTTGCCGCGCTCGTCGTAGGCGACGACGATGTTGTTGGGCTTCATGTCGGCGTGGGCGAAGCCCTGCTTGTGCATGTAGTCGAGGCTCTCGGCGACCTTCTCGAAGATCTCGCAGGCGGTCTCGAAACGTGTCGGCCGTTCGACGTCCATCGCGGCCCCATCAACGAACTCCATGACGAGCCACAGGTCGCGGACACTGAGCAGCCGCTCTTTCTTCTTGAGGATGCGGACGATCTTGCGGATGTTGGGGTGGTCGAGCTTGTTGGCGATCTGGAACTCACGCTCGGCCTGGTCGAGGAAACGCTGGTCTTTGGGGGCTTCCTTCTCGACGTGCTTGAGCGACCAGATCTGCTTGGTCCGTGGTTCCTGCGCGAGGTAGATGACGGAGGCGGCCCCCCGGCCGATCTCCCGCATGATGCGGTACCCCTCGACGACATCTCCCGGTTGATGCACTTTCACGGCTTACAGGTCTCGGCGGGACATGGTCGAGGCAGAATGGTACGAGGAATGCAGACGCGATGGACGGGATGGACCGGATTGGTGCTTTGCTGAGCGGGGAAATTGCGCTGAGTTCGCTTAAAGTTAAAAAT
>DAIOEG010000362.1:728-2602 GCA_036746415.1 Phycisphaera sp.
GGGGGAATGAACGATGGGGATGATCCGAGCGGGTTCAATCCCGTTGGTGTACGTGAAACCGATGCCGACTGAGGGGGGTTGAAGCCCCCTGCGGGCCGCCTTTGGGGGGCGGTTTGGGCATCCTACCAAGGCATGGCCAGACGCGTGTGGGCAGTTCCGGAGTTGATCCCGGTTCTGCGGGCCGCAGACCTGCGGCCGACCCCCGCGATTCGGAGCCAAGTATGCCCCGGTTCTGGCCCACTTTCAACACGGCGAGGCTGCCTTGGGCGAGAGAGGGCATTTTCTAGACGTCTGACCCGGAGCGCGTCCCTCGGTTCTGGTACGGCCGAGGCGGGTGAATCTGGCAAGATCACGCATCGTCTGGCTAGGCCAGGCATGGTTCGGTAATGTCTTGGCGTGCTGCGCGGGGGCTGTTCTGGCTTCGTGCGGTGCGAAAGCTCGACGAAGCGCGAGGCCGTCGTGGTAGCTTGATGCGGTTGTGGGGAACAAGGCGGGCGGGTTATTCGGCAAGCGCGGCGCGGAACTCGAGTTCTGGGAAGAGTCTGCCGGGGTCGTCGACGGCCGCCGCATCGCGGTGCAGGAGGACACGGTCCTGGGGGAGGCCCAGTTCGGCTTGCAGGCCCGTGACGAGCTCGAGAAGCCTCCGCATCTGGGCGGGCGTGAAGGGCCTGCGGTTGCCGTCGCCCACGAGGCAGATGGAAATGGTTTCGAGGTTGTGGCGTTGCCCGTCGGGCCCGGCGGCGTGTGCGCCCGGGAGCTGGTCGAGCCAGCGGTACCCGACGTGGATCTCGCCGTCGCCCATGCCTGCGCCGTTGCCGATGATGAAGTGGTGCCCGAGACCGCGGAAGTTGAGCCGTTCGTGCTGGGCCTGGATGGACGCGGCGGAGCCGGCGTTGCTGCCGGAGTGGTGGATCATGATGCCGGTCCAGCGTGCGCGATCGAGCGGTGCTCGTGTGTTGAGCGCAGCTTCAGAGGGGGCGCGGGTCATGGCGGCGACTGGTGCGCTGAGGCTCAGGCCGTCGAGCCTTGGCGCCGGCCTGCCCTGGAGCGCGAGCAAGCTGCCACCGACGAGGGTCATCGCCGCGACCAAGGCGACCCAGACGATGCGGGGGCGGGTGATGGAAGTCGTGGCGGATTGAACTTTGTCAGGAGTTTGTTTTGGAACGGCGCGTTTTGGTGGTTTGGTAGGAAGCGAGCTTCTGGCCGCGGCGGCTGGTGCGCCTGCTCTTGATCGACGGTTTGAGCTCGCGGCCATGCGTGTGTTCCGTGTTCTGCTGCGTGATGTGCCCGGCGTTGCTCGCGTCCGTTCGAGCTGATTGTTGGCCGGTGTTGAAAGAAGGCGATCGGCGTGAAGGAGCGAATCGCTGTGATTTTTAATTTCTGTCAGCGGTTCGGTGAGAGTCTTGCGCGTAAGTTCGGCACCCGGCCGCCGAACTCGTTCTCGACATACTGCGGTGCGTGGCGGTCACGAGCGCGGTCGTAGGCGTCGAACGGGGTGCGTACTTCATTCGGCGAAAGCAGTGAAGGAGAACACCCCGAGGTTGCCAACAGGGCGGCGAACCCGAGGGAAACAAGCAGGAAAGTACGTGCTGTTCCCGTAGGCAGGTGCCGCTGCGGGCGACTCGAGCGGGATGGTCCAGGCGTGCCGGGCATGACGGAGTCTATGTGGTGAGGCGTGGTACTTCCTGTTGCTCTGGGAATGTGTGTTCGAGTGTGTGCGGATGTGGAGAACTTGTCATCAAACCTGTGGGCTGACTTGGAGTGTTCTGTGGTTGAGCGGTTGGTCTTGCGAATCGGAGGTCGGTATCAAGGGTGAGCGTGCCGTTGACGGCGGCCCGGCGGAGACCTTCGTAGACGGCGGCACACACGGCCGT
>DAIOEG010000363.1:0-813 GCA_036746415.1 Phycisphaera sp.
TAAGTTAGGACCTCCATGGATGGCCTTGGCGACTTGGCGGTTCATTGAGAAGCTCTAAGCATCGGCCGTGCGCCTCAACGGTTCATCATGAAGGTCGCGACCTCGCCGAAAAAGCCGCGTAACACCGCCACCACTTCAGCGGGCAGGCGCGCTTCCTCGAGCGCCGCGTCCATGAGCGTCACCCATCGGTCACGGGCCGTCTGGTCGATCGCAAAGGGCATGTGCCGCATCCGCAGGCGCGGGTGCCCGCGCTCCACGATGTACCGATCGGGCCCGCCGAAACGGAAGACCAGAAACTCCCTCAGGCGTTGCTCGGCCCCTTGCCAGTCGTCAGCGGGGTACATGGGCGCGAGGACGTCGTCGCTCTTGACGCGTCGGTAGAACGCCGCCGACAGGCGGGCGAAGCCGTCTTCACCGATGAGGTCGTAGACGCTCACGCCGGCCTGCTCGTGCTCTGGGTCCTGCTGCATGTTGGCAACCTTACACACGCGGGCCGGTGTTGTGTCTTGAAGCGCTGGACACCGAAAGCGCAGTGAAGATCGTTGCAGTGCGGCGCGTGACAATCACATCGTGGGCCAGCACTGCTTCGATCGACGCGAGCCGTACGGATCGGCGCATGAACTCGCCGACGACTCGGGGCTGATGCGATGCGGTGCTGCACCGCATGGCGGCGCATGATGTCCCCAACCGCCAAGTGTCAACAACCCGAGACCGCAATCGTGCGCGCTTTTGTGTCTTCGCGCACACGCTTTGTTCAACGCGCGAAAATTTTTTCCACTCGGTATCTCAAGGGTTTTCTGAATCGGGCGACCG
>DAIOEG010000363.1:823-2586 GCA_036746415.1 Phycisphaera sp.
CGTGCGCAGAAAACCGGCCCACGGGCCCATAGATAGGAGGCCCGTATGAGTTGCACTGACACCACCACCGAAGAACCCCACGACCGCTCCGCGCTGCGCACGGCCCTCGCGGCGCTCCGCTGGAACGCGATCGTCGCGCTCGCTCGGCTGATGGACGACCCGGATGCCGACTGCGAGACACGGCGTAAAGCCGCCACCACCGTCCTCACCCTCGACACCAACCGTGTCGAACTCGCGATCACCGTCCGCACGTCCGCAACCGCAACCGCGCCGCAACCCGCACAACCTACGCAACCCGTGCAAGCGGACACACACACAAAGCCCACAGCACGCACGTATCACATCATGCGCGACGTGCGAGCGAGAGAGTCACCGGAGCAGCACGTTGGAGCGCTTCCTTGGTTCGCGGATGCGTTCACTCGCCGGTCGGTGATGCGGCCGTGCGTCGCTGACTTGTGGACCCCGCAGACGCTGCGACGCGGCGGTCTTGTGCGAGACGGCTGACTGACTGCTTCGACAAAGAACCACTTGGAGCGTCTCAAACAAACACGCGGACACCAAGGGACCACACAGCAAAGAACGCGAGAGGGGGCACGTCGTGATCGATAAAAAATGGTTCGGGTGTCTGCTCAGTGTTGCCGTGTGTTGGTCGTGGATTGAACCGCTCTTCGAGGTGGAATCACATCCCCCCCCGCCACCGCGATGGGCGTTGTGCAACAGCTTCTCAGCCCTTGTCCGTGGCGGCGTTGACGAGGGCGTCTCGGATGCGGGGGAGGACGGCGTCGAGGGGTTCTCTAAACTTAGCGCCGGCGGCGCGGGCGTGGCCGCCGCCGCCGAATCGTTCGGCGAGTCTCGCGACGTTGACGGCGGCGTCTTCGTTGCCGCCTTGTTGTGGGGGCTTGCTGCGGAAGCTGACGCGGATAAGGGTGCTGCCGTCGGGTTCGTGTTGCTCGGTGACCATGGCGATGGCGCGGACGGAACCGACGACTTGCGGGATGTCGATGAGGCGTTCGGTTTCTTCAGGCAGTGCGCCGGTGTCGGCGAAGTCGCTGTCACGCAGGACCATGACGGCGGCGGTGCTGTTGGCGAGCATCTCCATGCTTTGGACGGCGCGCATGAGCAGTGCGATTTTCTCGGGGCGTTCGGATTGTTCGATGCTCTGGTAGATCGCGGCGTGGTCGGTGCCCATGCGGATGAGGCGCGCGGCGAGCTCGTGGGTCTGTGGGCGGGTGTTGCTGAAGCGGAACCAACCGGTGTCGGACGCGATGCCAACGAAGAGCGCATCACGGATGGCCGAGGGCAGGTGCTTGTAGCCGGCGGCGTCGGTGGCGCGCTGGCCGGGGCGCTGGTCGGAGGGCATGAGCAGCTCGATCAGCTCTGCGATGATCTCGCAGCACGCGGCGGCCTCGGGCTGCACGAGCAGGTGCGGGGCGGGGATGTCGCCGGTGACGTGGTGGTCGATGATGAGGACGCGGTCGACGATGGGCTCGATGTGTTTGCGGAGCGGGCCGACCTGTCCCCAGGAGCCGGTATCCACGATGACGACCAGTGCGGGATTAAAGGGCGCTGCGTAGGCATCGCTCGCGATGGGGAAGACCTCGACGTGCGCGGCGCTCAGCAGGTGCGCGAGCGCATCGGTCACGGGGGGCACGAGGCACACGGCGACTTGCTTGCACAGCTCGCGCAGCACGCCTGCGAGGGCGACGGCAGAACCGAAGGCGTCGCCGTCGGGCTTGACGTGCGTGACGACCCACACGGGGCCC
>DAIOEG010000364.1:0-2578 GCA_036746415.1 Phycisphaera sp.
CCAGCCAATACACCGCCGCGTCCGGGTCGCTCCCACGCACCGACTTGATAAACGCCGAGATCGTGTCGTAGTGCTCGTCCCCGTGCGTGTCGTACGCAACCTGCTTTTGCTGGATGCTTTCCTCTGCAACCGCCAGCGTGATGCGCAGCGGCGTCGCATCCTCACGCGTCGGCCCGCGCCCCTGCTCGGACAGCGCTGCGATCTCCAGCGCCGAGAGCGCACGGCGTGCGTCACCGTCGCAGCTCTGCGCTAAAAACGCGAGTGCATCCGCGTCCGCCTGTACGCGCAGCGTGCCCAGGCCGCGCTCTTCATCGGCGATCGCGCGGTGCAGCAGCGTCGTGATGTCGTCCTCGCTCAACGGCTCGAACTGAAACACCTGCGACCGGCTCACCAGCGCGCTGTTGACCGCGAACGACGGGTTTTCGGTGGTCGCCCCGATTAGACGGATCAGCCCCGCCTCGACATCGCCCAACAGCACGTCCTGCTGCGCCTTGTTGAAGCGGTGGATCTCATCGAGGAAATAGATCGTGCGCAGCCCGTCCAGCTCGAGCCGACGCCGGGCCGCGTCGAGCACCTCACGCACCTCCTTGACGCCGACGCTCGCGGCGTTCCCCCGCTCAAAGTGCGACCGCGTCGTCCGAGCCACCAGCTCGGCCAGCGTCGTCTTGCCCGTGCCCGGCGGACCAGTAAACAGAACCGATTGCAACCGGTCCGCCTCCAGCATCCTCCGAAGCAACCGACCCTCGCCCAAGAAGTGGCGTTGCCCCTCGAACTCCTCCAGCGTGCGCGGCCGCATCCGCGCCGCAAGCGGCGCCACCGCCTCACGCTGCGCCGCTCGACGATCCGCAAACAGGTCCGACATCCCGTGATTGTAAGAGCTTGTGAACGACCACGAAATCACCAACCGGCAAACCAAGCATCAGAACACATACTCGCGTGCAAACCGTCAAAGCTCTTCGCGCAGGCCCGAGGGCTTGCCGTCTTTGAGGTTGTGGCCGACCACTTCGTCTGCGAGTTCAAGGCCGCGCAGGGCGTCGTTGGTGCGTGTGAAGTCGTCTTTGGGGGCGTAGCCCAGCAGCTCTTGCGTGGCGGTGATGTCCATCCTGTTGAAGCGGTTGCCAGACAGGCCGTGGACGACGGCGAAGCGCAGGTGGTCGGCATCGATGCACCGTTGCAGGAGGTCTTGCAGGTCGCGGGGCGAGACCCACGCGTCGAGCATCTCGATGGAGTCCGGGTGCTGCGCGGCTTCGATCGGCTGGAACGCGCCGATGCGGACGGCGATGCACGATATGCCTTCCTGCTCGGCGAGGTATCGACACAGCGCTTCAGCGAAGCACTTGCTCACGCCGTAGAGCGTGCCGGGGTTGACCGGGTCGTCGGTGTGGACCTGCCGACCAACGGGGTGGCCACTGACGGCGTGGATCGACGAGGCGTAAATGAATCGACGGCAACCCGCAGCCCGCGCGGCCACCGCGACCTGGTACGTGCCGGCGATGTTGACATCGCGGATGACGTCCCACGTCGCGTTGGGCGAGGGGTCGGCCGCGAGGTGTAGCACCGTATCGATGCCGGCGCAGGCACGCTTCATCGCGTCCAGGTTCGTCACGTCCGCTTTGATCACTTCACCCAAAGACTGAAGCTCATCGATGTCTTCGTCGCCCGGTCGGACCATGAGCCGAAGCGCGTAACGGTCCCCCGCGAGCTGCGCGAACGATCGGCCGATGTCGCCCGCGGCGCCGGTGACGAGCACGGCCCTGTGTCGTGGAAGGGTTTGCAGCACGGGGTGTTCGTAGACATGTGCGAGCGGCATCGTGATCACCTGCATGGCGTGTTCAGTGACACGTGATCATGCAGAGCGCACGGGAAACCGTTCTGAAAACAAGGTGATTCTTGATTTCATGCGTGGGATGCGGAGGAATCGTTGGGCCGCGCTGATGCGCCGCGTTACAGCGTGTCTTTGGCTCTGGGGAACGAGCCGAGGATGGTGAGTTGGAGGCAGTGTTGCCGGGCGGCTTCGATGGCGTTTTGCATGTTGGGGTCGGACTCGTGGCCGAGGAGATCGACAAAGAAGTAGTACTCCCAGTTCATGCGTTGGCTGGGGCGTTCGGCGAGGCGTGTCATGTTGAGGCCGTGGGCGCTGAAGATGGACAGGACGTTGTTGAGCGAGCCGGGCTTGTGCTCGGTGGTGAACATGATGGAGGTCTTGTCGTCGCCGGTGGGTTTGGGGGATTGCTTGCCGATGATGAAGAAGCGTGTGGTGTTGTTGGGGTTGTCTTCGATGTGGGTGAAGAGCGCGGGCACGTCGTAGAGCTGTCCCGCGAGGGTGGTGCCGACAGCGGCGGCGTGTTCTTCGCTGCTGGCGATGCGTGCGGCCTCGCTGGTGCTGATGGTCTGGACCTGCTCGGCGTGGGGGAGCTGCGCGGCGAGCCAGCGCCTGCACTGGCCCAGCGGCTGCTGGTGCGAGTAGACCTTCCTGATCTTGGGCAGCGGGAACCGGCTGAGCAGGTTGAGGTGGACAGCGAGCAGCACCTCGGCACAGATGCGGGCCTGTGTGTCGAGGAAGCAGTCGAGCGATGCG
>DAIOEG010000365.1:0-1265 GCA_036746415.1 Phycisphaera sp.
AGAATGGGCCACAAAGAAGCCGGCGTCTTCCTCGCAAGCCCCCTCACCGCCGCCGCCAGCGCCCTCACCGGCCGCATCACCGACCCCCGCGACTTCATCGAGTCCCCGATCCTGACCGGCAGCGCAGGGGTGGTGTGAGGCGCATCAGATGCAGTTCGTTCCAGAGCTTCGTGAGCGGGGATGCGTCGTCAAAGTTCCATGCCAATGATTTCATTCAACGTGATGACAACGATCTTGGAGACCGCAATGAAACGGATTTTTTTGCTAGCCGTCGTGGCCTTCGCGTTCCAACTGATGTCGGTCGATCACGCACGGGCGGAGAACGCATCCGAAGTGGTAGCCGACGATCCCCTGCCCAACTTGTCGGACCCGTTGGACCCGCTCATGAACCGGCAGGCGCCTGCGGAGTTCTCGGTGCGGTTCACGACCACGGCGGGGGCGTTTGTGGTCAAGGTCCAGCGTGAACTTGCGCCGTTGGGGGCGGACCGGTTTTTCAACCTCGTGGAGGCGGGGTATTACGACGACCAGCGGATTTTCCGCGTCGTGCCGGGCTTCGTCGCCCAGTTCGGGATGCACGGCAAGCCGATGCTGGCGCGGATCTGGAAGAACGCCCGCATCGACGATGACCCGGTGAAAAAGTCCAACACGCGCGGCACGCTGACCTTCGCCACCGCCGGCCCGGACACCCGCACCACGCAACTGTTCATCAACCTGGCCGACAACCAACGGCTGGACCGCATGGGCTTTGCCCCCTTTGGCGACGTGGTCGAGGGGATGAACACCGTCGAGGCCCTCTACGCCGGGTATGGCGAGGACCCCAAACAACCCGCGATTGAGCAGAAGGGCAACCAGTACCTGGACATGAACTTCCCCAAGCTCACGCAGATCCAGTCGGCGGTGGTGGTGGCGGAGTGATGCGTTTGAAACCGCAGATGGACGCGGATGGGATGCGGATGGGATGCAAGCCGTGTAGCGGGCGAGCTTGCTCGCCTTCCAAAGTGGGGAGTGGGGAGTGGTCTGCGGAAGAGGGATCAGGGATCAGGGATCAGGGATCGGGGACTACGCACAAGATCAACTTCTTACCAACCGCCATCTGCCATTTCTTCCCCACTCCCCAATCCCTACTCCCCACTCCCCCGCTTCCCCATCACTCCCGTTCGGTGATGACGATGCTGGTCATGACATCGCCTTGCTGGATGGCGTTGACGATTGTCTGGCCTTTGGTGACCTTGCCGAAGACGGCGTGCTTGCCGTCGAGCCAGGGG
>DAIOEG010000365.1:1275-2572 GCA_036746415.1 Phycisphaera sp.
CGTGGGTGATGAAGAACTGCGAGCCGTTGGTGTTGGGGCCGGCGTTGGCCATCGAGAGCGTGCCGGGGCCGGCGTGCTTTTTCTGGAGGGCGCTTTTCTCATCCTTGAACTTGTAGCCCGGCCCGCCGGTGCCCGTGCCTTGTGGGCAGCCGGCCTGGACCATGAAGTCGGCGATGACGCGGTGGAACGTCAGGCCGTCGTAGAACCCGTCCTTCGCCAGCTTGATGAAGTTGGCGGTCGTCTCGGGGCAGTCCTGCACGAACAGCTCCAGCTCGATCGTGCCTCGGGGGGTGGTCAGTGTGGCGGTGGTGGTGGGCATGCTTGAAATGTAGCGGACAATCGCGGGGTCCGCAGCGGCGGGAGCATTTCAACACCCACACACCCGTTCACCCGTTCACGGCAGGGTCCACGCGGCCACGGCGATCAGCCCGGCCAGGTGCAGCGCGGTCACCAGAGCCGTGGTCATCACGAACCGCGGCTTGCGGGTCTTGTGGCGCAGGCGTTGCATGCCCCACACCACGCCCGGCCAGCCGCCGACGAGCGACAGTGTGTGCAGCGTCCGCTCGGCGACGCGGACCTTGCCGAGCTTGGCCCGTTGTTTGTCCGCGCGGATCACGACGAAGCCCAGCGCGCTCCAGCACGCGACCCACAGCGGGTACGCCCACGCCAGCGTCGCCCAGCTCACGGGGCCACCACCCGGCGGACCGCCACCAGACGCGACGCCCACCGCGAGCCCCACAACGCCTCGAGGCGACACTCGGGCAACCCGCCGCTGCTGACGTGCAGCATGTGCCCGTTGCCCGCGTAGAGGCCCGTGTGATCGACCTGACTCACCCCCGCCGTCGGCCCGCCGCCCATGGCAAAAAACAGCAAGTCGCTTTCGAGAAGTTGCGGGCCCCAGCGTCGCTGGGCATCCTGCGCATCGCGGGTCGCATCGCCGGTGAGGGCGCGCGGCTGGTCGAGGGTGTGGACGCGGTCGTAGGCGTCGTTGGCCATGCGTCGGGAGCTGTGCGGCAGGCCCACGCCCATGCGTCGTGCGGCGAGTTGGACGAGTCCCGAGCAGTCGTAGCCGTCGCTGGTGGCGCCGGCCCAGACGTAGGGCCTGCCGATCATGCGCTGTGCGTCGGCGAGGGCTTGCGCGGCGTCGAGCGTGGGCAGGCCATCGACCGCGAGGTCGGCCCGCTGCGCGTGCCCGGCGGTGCCGTCAGGCAGCGTCACGCGGGCCCAGCCGGTGCCCGCGCCGGTGGCGTCGGAGTCTTGGGTGGCGGCGGTTGTGGCGTGTGGTTGCGCCGGGGCG
>DAIOEG010000366.1:0-2543 GCA_036746415.1 Phycisphaera sp.
CGGCTATTTGCATTTGCTATCGCTATTATTGTAGCAGTTATTTTAGCTTTAGTATTTAAGAACTGTACCACAGTAGTCATCAGGTGGAAGAAGACTATTAGTTAGAGAAGAAAAGGGGACATTCTATTTTTATCCTTCCTCGGCATGCCTCGCGTGTTCATGGCGGATTGCAGGCCTCGTTGATCGGCGGTTTGCTGGGTCCATGGGTCATCACCGTACGGTTGTCCGCGCTGCACGGCTCGGTGGAGGGATGTGAGCTCGGCTTGGGGTTGGGGGGCGGTTGATGCGACGCGGGCAGTCGCGTGGGGTGTGGGCCGCGCCTCATCGGGACCTGAGGCGTTGTTGCTTCATGCAACGAGAAGGGGATCATCACCAATGTTTCACCCTCTAGGCTCCATAGATCAGCACGCCATCAAGAGCGGGCAACTCTCACGATGTACAGGTATGGCTTCACGATCCGATCTGTACCGTCCGCCATCAGCTATCTTTTCTCAGCCCCTTTTGCCTCTGCGTTCATCGGTGTCCATCGGTGGCTAACGATTCGGATGCTTCGCTCTTGCGGGAGGTTTCGCGGGCTTCGAGGAACTTTTAGGCGGGCATGGGGAAGAGGAGGAGGAGGACAGCGGGGGCGATTCGGGGGCGAGGTCGGCGGGTCGGCCGGTGACGGGCTTGTTGCCGTTGCTTTTGCGGTTTGTTGTGTTCAGTGGTGCGTGATGCGTTTGGCTGGTGTTTGTGGGGTGGTGGCTTGATTTGGGTTTCGGAAACGTGTTGGTCCTGTTGTGGATGCGGGCACGGGTATGATGTTGTTGTTGCCGTGCCTGCTCACGCCGACGCGAACACCCATGGCCATCCAGATTGCTTTGTTTCACGAGACGGACTACCGCTACGACCGGCTCGTGACGCTCGGGCCTCAAGCCGTCCGTCTGCGGCCTGCGCCGCATTGTCGAACACCCGTCCTCGCTTACTCGCAGAAGGTGTTGCCGGGTGAGCATTTCTGCAACTGGCAGCAGGACCCGCACAGCAATTGGCAGGCGCGGCTGGCGTTCCCCAAGCCGACCGACCGGTTCTGCGTCACCGTCGAGCTGCTCGCGTCGTTGTCGCCGGTGAATCCGTTTGATTTTTTTCTTGAGGAGTCTGCGGAGCATTTTCCGTTTGTTTACACCGATGCGCTTCGGCGGCAGTTGGAGCCGTACCTTGACCACTCGGCGGGCGTGGGTGAGCGGTTCGAGTCGCTGTTGCGGCAGATTGATGTGACGACGCCCCGGCGGTCGGTGGACTTTCTGGTGGCGGTCAATCAGCAGGTGAACCGTGCGTTGTCGTACACGATCCGGCTGGAGCCGGGCGTGCAGACGGCGGACGAGACGCTGTCGCTGTCGTGCGGGTCTTGTCGTGACTTTGCGTGGCTCTTGGTGCTGCTGATGCGGCGGTGCGGGTTGGCGGCGCGGTTTGTGTCGGGCTACTCGATCCAGCTGGCGGCGGACGAGAAGCCGCTTGAGGGGCCGGCGGGTGTGGCGCAGGACGTGGTGGACCTGCACGCCTGGGCCGAGGTCTATCTGCCCGGCGCGGGGTGGGTCGGCCTGGACGCGACCTCGGGGCTGATGTGCGGCGAGGGCCACCTCCCGCTCGCCGCCACGCCCGACCCCACGAGCGCCTCGCCCATCGAGGGCTGGGTCACCAATGCGCAGGTGGACTTTCGCCACACGATGCGGATCACACGGCTGCACGAAGACCCCCGCGTCACCAAGCCCTACACCGAGCCGCAGTGGCAGGACATCCGAACCGCCGGCCGATTGCTCGACGAGCGCATCACGCAGAGCGACCTTCGCCTCACCGTCGGCGGCGAGCCGACGTTTGTGTCCATCGACGACTACGAGAGCGCGCAGTGGACCACGGGGGCCGTGGGCGAGCACAAGCTCGAGCGCTCGATCGACCTGCTTGGGCGATTACGGAACCGCCTTGGGAACAAGGGGTTTCTGCACTGCGGGCAGGGCAAGTGGTACCCCGGCGAGTCGCTGCCGCGCTGGGCGTTGACCGCGTATTGGCGGGCTGATGGTCAGCCGATCTGGCAGCGCGACGACCTTCTCAAGACGCCTGATGCCTCGCACGGCCACACGATTGAGGATGCCGAGCAACTCTCGCGCCGCGTGGCCGAGCGCCTCGCCATCGACCCCGATTTCTCCGTGCCGGCGTTTGAAGACCCTGTCCACTTTTCGTGGAAGGAGCGCCGGCTGCCGGTGAACGTGGACGTGCTCGACAGCAAGCTCGATGAGCCCGAGGACCGCGAGCGGTTGCTGCGCGTGTTCGAGACGGGCCTCGACCAGCCGACGGGTTTTATCCTGCCGCTTCAGAAGGCGTTCGACCCGGTTGCCGGCTGGGTGTGGCAGTCGGGCATCTGGCTGTTGCGCGGCGCAGCGAAGGAAACGGGCGACCGTGCCGCGATGCTGTCGGGCAAGAAAGGGCCACCGGTCAAGCCCAAGAAGCGTTGGCGTCGGCGGGTGCTGCTGATCCCGGGCGACTCGCCGCTGGGGCTGCGGTTGCCGATC
>DAIOEG010000367.1:0-2541 GCA_036746415.1 Phycisphaera sp.
TCGCCCGCTGCACCAGGCCCACTGGAAGTTGTACCCGCCGATCCGCCCGTCGCAGTCCAGCAGCTCGCCGCAGATGGAAAGCCCTTCGCAGCGCCGCGACGCCATGGTCTCCAGCTTCACCTCGTCCAGCGGGACGCCACCGGCCGTGCACTCGGCAAACCGAAACCCCCGGTCGCCCACCACCGGCAACACCAGCCCCGTCAAGGCGTGCGACAACGCGCGGCGCTGCTCACGCTTGAGCTGGCCCATCAGCGTGCCCGGCTGAACCGCCCCGCCCGCCAGGTTCGCCAAGAGCCCATGCGTCAGCCGTTCGGGCAACCACTGCCGGACCGTCCCCGCCACCGAGACCTTCGGCGACCGCGACCCCACCTCCGACAGCCGCGCATCGACCTGCTCAAACGTCCGCCCAGGCAACAGGTTCGCCAGCAGCACCGCTCGCCCCGCGTGCCCCTCACGGCAACGCTCCAGCCAGTGACGCGACATGTCCATCACCGCAGGCCCCGACAACCCAAAGTGCGTGAACAACATCGCCCCCGCCTGCTCATGCAACCGCTTGCCCGACACCTCATTGAGCATCAGCACCACATCGAGCGCGACGCCCGACAACCCGAGCATCCAATGTGCAACAGCTCCAACCTCACCCCCCTCACCGCCCCCCTCAAACACCATCGGCACCAGCGACGGCCAGGTCGGCGTCACCGTGTGCCCCAGCCCGCGCGCGATCGCGTACCCGCCGCCATCACTGCCCGTCGAGGGCAGCGCGAGCCCGCCGGTTGCGAGCAAGACCTGCGTCGCCTGCCAATCGCCCCGGGACGTCTCAACCACAAACCCGCCGTGCGTTGCATCACGCCTCACCGACCGCACGCGCTGCTCGGTCAACAGCTCGGCCCCGACGCGCTGCGCTTCGCTCGTGAGCGCTTCGAGCACGGTCCGCGCCTTGTCGGTAACGGGGAACAGCTTGCCGGTGTCTTCACGCTTGAGCTCGACGCCCAGGCCGCGGAAAAAGTCAACGGTGTCATCGACGCTGAACGACCGCAGCACCTTCTTGATGGCGTTGCGCGAGGTGCCCGCGTAGTCCTGCTCGGTGACGACATCGTGCGTCACGTTGCAACGCCCGCCGCCGGCGATCAGGATCTTGGCCCCCAGTTTCTTCGCGCCGTCGAGCGCCACGATGCGCAGAGACCCGCCCCGCGCGGCGTTCTCCCGCCCCGCAAAGATCGCTGCCATCAGCCCCGCCGCCCCGGCCCCCACAATCACGATGTCCGCCTGTTGTGTCACGCACGCATCTTAGAGGACCGCATCGAATCATTCCCCACGTTGCTGCGGTGTTTGGAGATCACTTCCATGCAATGCAAATCAAGCGCGTACGGGGTGTGTGGATACGATGCGACGATGCTGGGTCACCCGTTAGAGAGCCCCTGGGCGCTTGTCGTCGTGTTGCTGGTGGTGGCTGCGGTGCTGCGGACGGCCGGGCAGCGCGGGGCGTTGACCGGGGCGGTCGTGCTGAATGTTTCGGGGCGGAGATTACTCAACGCAGCGGCGGCGACGGCAGTGTTGTTGGCGCTTGGGTGTTGGTTGGCGGCGACTTGGGTGGAGACTCCCAAAGAAGCGGTCGAGCGTGCGGTGCGAGAGTTGGTGTCAGCCACCGGGCCCTTTGATGCGGCCGCATTTGATGCGCTCGTGTCGGACGATGCTGAAGTGCTCGGCCCGGATGGCAGTGTCATGATGGGCATGCCCCAGGTGCGGTCGGCACTCGCGCGGGTCCGGTCGGCAGAGCACCGAGTCATCACGCTGTCGGCAGAGGTCGAGCATGATCATCGGGGCACGGCATACCTCGAGCTGCGCACGCGCTGGACCGAGACGGGTGCGCTGCCGTACCTCACGCACTGGCGCATCACCTGGGAACACGCAGCTCCCTCTTCAGGCGTGCCCGGCAGCGACGGCCCATGGCGAGCGGTCCGGATGGAGTGGTTACCATCGAGCCCGTTCCGGTTGGATGGCGAGGTTGCAAACCAGTTCAGGGAGGCAAGGCCGTGAAGATGCGAAACAAGATCAACGTTGGCGTGTGCCTGTTGTGTGTGTGGAGCGCGGCGCTGCCGTGCGCGGTGGGTGCAGCGCGGGCACAGAGCGAGTCGGCGGCGGTCGCGCTGCCCGTGTCGCTTCGGCCGGCGTTTGAGACGGGGCAGTCGGCGACGTACGAGTTCTGGTCCAACCGTGAGCAGTCACGCAAAGTCGCGTTCAACGATCAACAACGCAAGGTCGAGACCACGATGCTCACCGAGGGCGCGGTCCGCTGGGTCATCGACCGAGTCCGGCCCGACGGCTCGGCCAGCGCGACGATGACGCTGCTCTGGATGACCGCGCAGATCACCGGGCCCGACGGCAAGCCGCAGATGAACGACTCACGCAAACCCGGCGGCGATGTCGAGCCGGTCCACAAACTGCTGGTGGCCATGACCAACAAGCCCGTCCGCGTCAGCGTTCAAGCCGACGGCAGCATCGACAAGGCCGAGGGCCTGGAAGCGATGCGCACCGCCATCG
>DAIOEG010000368.1:0-2515 GCA_036746415.1 Phycisphaera sp.
TGAATGAGGCGGACCCACGCCGCGCAGCAAGGGCGCTGCCGCAGGCCGGCCCGCAGTTTGCGTGTTGCGGGTTGGTTTCGAGGCGGGGTCGATTACACTCTTGCCCTTCTAAGGGCTGATTTAAGAGTGCTTTGGATAGGTTTCGGTGAGCTAGAACAGCTCGAGTTGAGGGGGCGGTGGTTCGGTCGGCTTGCTTTTTTTCCCCCAGAAGACCTGCATGCGTTCGAATTGTTTGTCGGTCACGGTCATGACCCGGACTTCGCCCTCATCGGGGACCATGTGTTTGACGCGTTCGACGTGGACCTCGGTGTTTTCCTTGCTGGCGCAGTGTCGGATGTAAACACTGAACTGCATCATCGCGAAGCCGTCTTGGATGAGTTGTTTGCGGAAGCGGGCGTAGGCCTTGCGGGCCTTGGGGGTGTCCACTGGCAGGTCGAAGAGTGCGATGGCCCACATACATCGGTACCAGGGGATGTGCATGCTAATCGCCGTGGTCGGGGGGTGGCTGGCTTTGATTCCTTTCGGTCAAAGGGGTAGGGAGGATGAGTTGCTCGGCCTGTTTGCGATAACAGGCGAGCAGAGACGCGGTCATGCGTGGCAGCGCGACCATGAGCGGGCCGGTGGTGCCTTGGGTGTCGACGGGTTCGATCAGCGCGTGGAGGAGGTGGGCTTTGGTCGGCTGGTCGAGTTCTCGGTGGCCTTGGTGGAAGAGCCAGCGGACGCGGCGGTCAATGATCGGGCGGAGCGGCTCCATAAGGTCATCGGCGAGACAGAATTGGTTGCTGCGGTGCCGGTGGTGCAGGCCCAGCGCAGGGAAGAGGCCGGAGGACACCAAGGCGCGGGCGACGGCGGCCCGGAGGACGGCGTAGCCGTAGTTGAGCATGGCGTTGACGGGGTCGGGGCTGTCGGCGTCTCGGCGGAACACGGTCATATCGTCCTCGGGGAGTTCGATCATGCCGGATTGCGCATTCAAGCTGGAGGCCCAGCGTGGTGGGCGGTCGGGGTGGAGCCAGCCGGACCAGTAGAGCCGGGCGGCGTGTGCTTCGACGTTGGTGTGGTCGCCGGTCTTCACTTCACGGCTGAGGGTGACGAGTTGATGGTGGATCGGGTTTCTCGTTGGCAGGTTGTTGGCCTGTGCGAGGACCTTGGCGGAGACGACTTGTTGCCAGAGGCGTTTCAAGGTTGGTTTGGTGACGGCGATCTGGTCGTGGATGCGCCAGACCAGTTCGGTGTGGTTGGGCATCGGGAGCATGAGGCCCAGGGGCAGGTGGTCACGTCCGCAGACGACAAGCGCCGCCCCGTGCTTCATGAGGGTGGTGAGGGCCGAGGTGGTGAAGCTGGCGCGCTGCTGATCGACCATGACCAGGCCGATGTCTTCTGCGGGGATGCTCTTGCGGGCGGACTTGTCCTGCTCGTAGGGCTGGATGAGGAGTTGGTCCAGCTCGGCCGAGAGGTGGGCGGGCTCGCGTGAGATCTCGAGGGTGCGTTTGATCATGCGCGGCCGGGTTGGGTACGGGGTCTGTGGATGCTGTGCAGTCGTTAAGTGTTTCCGGGGGGTCAGTCGCGTCGGAGGGGTCGGATGTGGCCGGGTGATGGCGAAGTCGAGGCGTGCGGAGTTGTCGACCTTTTTTCCTTGGGCGTCTTTACGCTGTGTTGCGGAGCGGGCGTCCCAATGGGGGACCAGGACGATGCTGCAGGCGTTGCCAGCGCGGTTGAGCTTGGCGACCACAAAGTATGCCGGGACATCGGGGAGGCCCGCGCCTGGCTTGGGTCGCATCCAGACGGACTCTCCCTCGCAGAGGGACATGATGAACCGGCCGCCCTTGTCGTCGTTGTCGGTACGGTCAACGAGGGGGGGTTCGCGTTCGATCTGGGAGATGACGGGGTGCCAGCGTCTGCGGTCGGCGGGGGGGAGCTTGCTGAAGTCTTTGGGCTTGGGCACGTCGGCCTGTTTGAAGGCGCGGAGCCGTGCGAGCTTTCGGCGTGCGGCTTCATAGGCGGTGACGACTTCGCCGGTCCACTTGCCTTTGTCGCTGATGCGGAGTTCGACGTGGTGGTTGTTTCCGCCGACGTAGGCGCGGGTGGAGTTGGGCGCATCGTCGGGGACCATCCGCCCAGTGGCGTAGTCGGGCTTTTTGCGAGGGATGAGGACGGGCTCGCTCATGGTGCGGAGCAGCACGACGGTCTTGATGGGGACCCCGCCGGGCATCCGCAGCTTCCAACTGTGGGGATCATTCACTGGACAAAGTTTCTTGAGGTCGTAGTCTTTGAATTCGTCAGGATCAAGACCCTCATTCTCAAGGCATTTACGCAGCACTCGTCGTAACCCAATGTCGCGGACGATACCACTGATGCCCGTAGAGGGATCGATCATGGCGGGCTTGTAACCGGGGGAGGTAACCACTTGTTTTGCCCAAGCTTTGGCGGTCTTGAGGTCCACCTTTTTGTCACGCATGCGGCGTTGGGTCAGGCGTTCGAGTGCTTGTTTTTCGGTTTCGGCGACGGGTAGGCGGAG
>DAIOEG010000369.1:0-2510 GCA_036746415.1 Phycisphaera sp.
CGTCGTCGCTGAGCAGCATGTTGCGGTTGCTCTGGATCGCGTCGGTCTTCTGGGCGACCTTGTCGACGATGATGCGCCCGGTGAAGACGCCACGCGACTTGCCGTTCATGATGCCTTTGTAGTGCTGCCGGCTCTGGCAGTTGGGCGCGGCGTGGTGGACGCGCATGGCATTGTCGAGGTGCTGATCGCCGTGGCCGACGTACAAGCCGTTGATCAGGCAGTGCGCCTTCTCACCCGCGAGCGTCGGCAGCACGTTGTTGCGCACCAGCTTCCCGCCGAGCAGGATCGTGTGCGAGTGGACATCGCTGCGAGCGCCTTGACGGGTGAACAGCGACGAGATGTTGAACGCCTGCTCGCTGTCCTTTTCCAGCAGGTAGTGATGCACCGTCGCCTCATCGTCGGCGAAGACTTCAGTGACGGAGTTGTTGAAATACACGGCCGAGGGGTCGAGCGTCACGCAGTGTTCGATGAGCACGGCCTTGCTGCCACGCTCAGCAACGATGACGTGCCGGGCGTGCGAGGCGGTCGGCGCTTCGGTCCGGGTCGCGATCGATAACACGTGCACGGGCTTTTGCACCTCGACGCCGGCGGGCACGTGCAGGAACACGCCTTGCTCGATGCTCGCGTCGTTGAGCGCGGTGAACGGGTCGTCCTTGCCGGCGTCGCTGCTGCTGAGCGTGCCCAGGTACGGCTCGAGCAGTGAGCGATGCTTGCATGCGGCCTCGCTGAGCTTCACACACGTGACGGCTTCGCCGAGCGCCAGCGTGTCATCGGAGAGGTCGGCGCGGAACCGGCCGTTGACAAAAACGAGCGTGACGGCGTCGAGGCCGGGGATGGCGAAGCGGGCGACCGCGTCGCTTGGGACGGCCGTGTCGTCGCTGTCGTCGACGGCGGTGACGAAGTTGCCGTGCGTGATGGCCTCGACGTTGGTGTACCGCCAGGCCTCGGTGCGGCGCGTCGGCCAGCCGATCTCTTTGAGGCGTTGCTGCCCGCGCTCACGGATCGGGTTCAGCCAGCTCTGGCATCCGGACAGGTTGCGGGGGGTGGGTGTGTCGATCACGTTAAATACAATATGCGGGGTGGCGGTCGTGGTCATGTCTTGGTCTCAGTGGCGTGTTTGGCCGTGTTTTTTCAGCAGTTTTAGCCACAGATGGACACAGATGAAGAGTGGCCACAGAAAGCACGGAAGTGGAGGAGGAGTGATCCAGCATGGCTCTCAACAAATGGATCAACATCTCACACTCAGTTTCATGATGTTCCGTGTCTTCCGTGATTTCCGTGGCAAAAAAACTCTTCTCTCTGCCTCTTCTTCATCTGTGTTCATCTGTGTCCATCTGTGGCTCACTTTCTCCAATCAAGCCCCCACAGCGGCGGGTTCGTTGACGCCGAAGGGGGCGTAGCCGGTCTGTTCGAGTTCGAGGGCGAGTTCTTTCCCGCCGGACTTGACGATGCGTCCTTTGACCAGCACGTGGATGTGGTCGGGGACGATGTATTGGAGCAGGCGTTGGTAGTGGGTGATGAGCAGGAACGACCGTTGGCCGTCGCGCATGGAGTTGACGCCTTCGCTGACGATGCGGAGGGCGTCGATGTCGAGTCCGGAGTCGGTCTCGTCGAGCAGGCCGAGCACCGAGTCGAGCACGGCCATCTGGAAGATCTCAAACCGCTTCTTCTCCCCGCCCGAGAAACCCTCGTTCACGTTGCGCTTGAGCATCTCGTAAGGCACGTTGATCTGCGTTGCCTTCGCGCGAAAATGTTTGAGCAGAGCGGCGGCGTCGAGTTCGTCCTTGCCCTCGAACGCCCGCTTGGCGTTGACGGCGGCCTTCAGGAACTGCATCGCGCTCACGCCGGGGATCTCGACGGGGTATTGAAACGCGAGGAAGACGCCGGAGTTGGCCCGTTCATCGGGGCCCAGCTCGGTGATGTCTTGCCCGTTGAAGAGGATCGAGCCGTCGGTGATCTCGTAGTCTTCCTTGCCCGCGAGGACCTGGGCGAGCGTGGACTTGCCCGAGCCGTTGGGACCCATGATGGAGTGGACCTCGCCGGGCATGATGGTGAGGTCGAGGCCGTGGAGGATCTGCACCTCGGGGGACGCTTCGAGTCGGACGTGAAGATTCTTGATTTCAAGGAGGGGGGTGGTCATGGTTGGTTTCACTGGGAGGAATCGCCAAGTCGCCAAGGGGGCCAAGGGCCGCCAAGGGGGAGACTTAGTGGGTTGAAGTCATGATCGCTTTTGGATCTTTCATTGCGGTTGTTGGGATAAGCAATTTGGTTTGACTCTTACAATGCCGAACTTGGCGGCCCTTGGCCCCCTTGGCGTCTTGGCGATTCAACTGCTTTAACCCACCGAACCTTCCAGCGACACGGCGAGCAGCTTGTTGGCTTCCACCGCGAACTCCATCGGGAGCTCGTTGAAGACTTCTTTGCAGAAGCCGTTGACCAGCAAGCTCACGGCGTCTTCTTCGCTGATGCCACGTGCTGTGCAATAGAACAGTTGGTCCTCGGCGATCTTC
>DAIOEG010000370.1:0-1784 GCA_036746415.1 Phycisphaera sp.
GTTGCGCACCCAGACCTCATTGGCTCCCAGCTCGCGCGTGCTTGGCCCGCCTCCCGAGCTTTGACGCATGGCGTGTGCTCGCGCGGCGTCCATCGCGCCGTTGTAGTCGGCGACCGGGATCTTGCGCTGGCCTGGCTTGGCGTGCTCGAACATGGGGCTTCAGCTTCCGGGGTCAGAGTGGGTCAAGTCCGTCGATCCCCAGCGCGCTGAAGCTGGCGGATTCATACACGCGCTCGACGTAGACGAACTGCGGGACCTGCGTGAGCACCTGGTTGGTTCCCGTGCCTACGACTTGCTCGATGTTGCGGGTCCAGGCGTACTCCCAGCCCTTCTTCTCGATCGTGAACGAGCCCACGGGCAGCGCGGTCTTGTTGGGACGGCACGCGAAGTCGAAGGTGATGGACCACGTCTCGGCGGCGGCGTTGTAGGTGCTGGACGCACCCATGAACAGACACTCGCCCGCGGCGAACCCCCGGAACGGCGCATCGTTGACGCATCCGGTGAGGGTGAAGAGCGTGCCCCGGTAGGCGTTGGTCACGGCAGCCCCGGCGAACTCGTGCGTCTCGCTGAACTCGTAGGTGGGTGTGATGATGTCGACGCCCTCGACCCCGCTCTGCGTGACGCCGATCATGCCCTGCATGTCCGGTGCGCTGGTGGTCGGGTACTTGCGGACCGTCTGGAGCGTCTGCTTGGTGTGTGTCGTCCCGCCGGCGACGCGGAAGGTCAGCGTCGGCCCGCTTGACGCGGGCGCAGAGCCCGACGCCTCGGCGTAGCGTACCGACGCGCGGTACAGGTCGGTCCCCGGCTCTTCTTCGATGTCGATGTCGTCGATGGGCAGGCCGTTGAGCGTGGCGGGCGCATCGGCGAGCACCGCAGCACGGGCCTCGGCCTCGTTGGCGGCGTCGCTGACCAGGTACGGCAGCTCGGCCGACTTGGCGGCGACACGCATCCCCTCACGTTGCTGGGCGACTGCTGGCATCGGTGTTCCTCGACGTGTTAGGCGAAGGCGAGGCCTCCGCCCCTCATCGTCTCGATCAGCTCCTTGGTTCGCTTCGTGTGCTTGACCATCTCGGCCGTGTTCTTGGCTGTCTCTTTCTCGGGCGAACCGGCTAGCCCGCGTGAGAGTGCGACGGAGTCGAAGCTGCCCAGAGTCTGCTGCTTGGGGTTTGCTACGTCCTCGGCCTGCTTTGTTCCATCCAGCACACGCGACACCTGCTCGGCGATCGCGTCGGCGTCGAACAGGTCGGCCGGGTCCGGGCCTGTCAACACCGGCGGGGACGACGGAGCAGCACCCGGCGCGATCGGGATCGCGTCGATGGTGCTGCGCAGTGTTTTCTTCGCGGCGTCGACCTGCTCCTGTGACGCTTGCTTGTACCTCTGGGCGGCGTTCTCAACCTCTGCTCCAAACGCGGCAAGTGTGCGGCTCCAAGCGTCCTGGTCGGCCTTGTTGTTGGCGTCCAGAAGGCCTCGCGCTTCACTGGCGTTCGTGCTGGCCTGCGATCTTCGGCTCTGTGCTTTGGTCGTCGCCTCGTTCTGCCTGGCGGTGTAGTTCTCGTCGGCCTGTTGATTGGCGGCTCCAAGGTCGAACCAGCCAAGACTTGCGGCTTTCTTGGCGTAGTTCAAGGATCGCTCTGCTGATAGCTCCAACATGTTCCACGCCTCCGAGCCCTCTTGGAGCAAGCTGGCCCAGAAGCCCGCAAACCACTCCTTGAGCGACACCCAACTCTTGAGCATGGAAGTCACTGTGTTCCCCGACCAGGTCGACAGCCCCGCGTAGGTCTCGA
>DAIOEG010000370.1:1794-2485 GCA_036746415.1 Phycisphaera sp.
ATGTGCTGACCGGCTTTCAATACCGCCCATACTTCATTGTGAATGAGGGTATTGGCAAAAGCGAGGATAAATTTGGAATTTCGGCGATCGGAGCGATTCCTACAAGGCTCTGCGTTTTGGACGCCTGCACGCAGCATGTCACGCGCGAACGCAAACCACGCCTCTTTGAGGCGCGCAACACCGATCGCCCACACCGCGTTCAGCCCGGCCCAGAGCACCTGTGCTGCGCCCTCGACATCACCCGCGAGCAGGCGGTCCTTCATGGCAGACAGTGTCACACCCACCACGCCCGACAGGTCGGTCCATGCTTGAGAGAGCACGTCGATCGCTCTTGTCATCGTCACGGCCATGACGGCGAGCACTGCCAGAGCCGCGACCGCCACCCCGGCCGGCGTCAGCAGACCACCAAGTATCACGCTCATGGCGGTCAGCAAAGCGGTCGCAAGCTGGATCGGCGAGAGAATCAGAACGATCGCCCCTTTGAGCAGCCCCAGCGTGAGCGTGAGTGCCTTCAAGCCCAGCTGCACCGGCAGGATCACGCCTCCGATGATCTTCAGTGCTCCGCCCACCACCAGCAGTGCTGCTGCGGCAGTCGCTGCACCGGCACCCACTGCAAGCAGGGCGATGATGGATGCCCTGTTCTCACGGGTCCAGTCGGTGATCGCTTTCGCGTTGCGCAGCAGCGTGTCGG
>DAIOEG010000371.1:0-2468 GCA_036746415.1 Phycisphaera sp.
TCCTCGAGCAGGTCGAGCATCGGGAACTTGTAACCCGAGAAGTCCTGCTCGCGCGGCGGCGGCTGCGTTGCGCCTACACGCGGCGCAAAGTTGATCGGCATCTGCGCCATCTTCGCACGCAGCGACTCGGGGTCGAGCTTCTTCTTGCTCTCGCTGTACGCACCGGGCGCATCGTCAGCGACCGCGTCGTCGTCGTCATCGTCATTCGACACGATCGGGGCACGGCGGGACCCATCGTGGTTGGCGACGCGGTCGGTCGCGGCCTCGGAGGTTTGAATTGCTTCGGTTGCGCCAAAGCCGCCGGCGGTCTCGTCGATGCTCTCGGCCTCGTCGGCCTTGCGCTTGCGTGAAATGCGCACCGGGAGCGTGGCGACCGAAGAAGTCGTGGGCACTTCGCCGTCGAGGTCGTTCTCGCGCGGCGTGAATCGGTTGCGGTGGAACGTGGGGAACGGCAGCGAGAAGCGAGGCAGCGAGAAGCCCACACCCACCGGCCGGGGCACGAGCGTGACCTTGTCCTTGCCGACGTTGAAGACGCGCAGCATGCCCTCGCCCACGGCCCGTGGCACGGCGAGCACCCAACGGTCGGCCGTCAACACCGCACCCACCCAGAACACCACACCCAGCACGCCCAGTGCACCGAGCGTTGCAAAGCGCGGCGTCAGTTCGCCCTGGAGGAACAAGCCGAGCAGGCCGCCGGGGCCTTCGGGCGGGCCGTCGTATCCCGTGACGATGCCGCCTCGGCCAACGGCCACGAGCCCCGAGCACGCACAGACCATCAGCGCCACGCCCGCGCCACGGATCGCTGGCTGGTCGATCCGCCGACCCCGCAGCGTCATGAATAGTGCAACACCCACCGCGAGCAGCGCCAACCAAACGCCCGGGCCAATCACGAAGAACGCCTTGTGTGACACGAGCGCACCGATGCTGCCCACCCAGTTGGCGGGGTTGTCGTGGACGAGTCCCATCGCGTGGGCCGGGGGGTCGGCGGGGTCGTAGCTGATGAAGGACAGAAACACCAGCGACCACAGCACCGTGCACACCCCCCAAGCGACCGCCTTGATTGCGGGGTGTCGGAGGCCTGTGAGCTCTTCTGCTGCCTGTTCGATCTTCTCGTCGCGTTGACGTGCCATGTCCACTCCGCAGAAAGGTCTGGATAACCAACCGTCCGGGTCGGCGCAGACGCACCGCGCCGACTCCCTGCAACATCGGCAGGATCATGCCGTGCGCGACAAAGATCGGGGTTCATAGCAATTGAATAAACTGTTCAACAGAAAGATCGCCACACCGGATGATCTGTCTCAAAGTGCCGGGCTTGATCGGCTTGTGATGAGGGACCGTCAAGATGCGTCGATCGGACTCACGCTTCAGCACGATATGACTCCCTTTACCTCGCCCTTTCATCACGGAAAAACCGATCTTCTCCAATCCGCGTACGGCATCACGGCTTTGAATGACGGGTAGCTTGGTGGGCATGTCTGAAGCATACGAGCGAGAAGGAAGAACGATAAGAACTCTTGGCGCAATCAAGGATTGCCTGAGTTATCCGAGAGGGTGTGACACGGTGTCACAAGAGCGTGGGAGTCACCTCAGATGAAACAGACTTGGATTTCAAGGGTGTCTTCGGGCACAGGCCAGCCTTGTGTTTGAGCCGCTTCAATCCACGCATCAATCGCGTCGCGGATATTGTCAATCGCCTCTTGCTTGGTGTCGCCTTGGCTGATGCAGCCGGGAAGCGATGGGACATGAACCACCCAACCGCCGTCTTGAGTATCGGGCTCTAGGACAATCTGGCGCATGCGTGCATGGTATCCGGTCTGCGTAATCAACATCAACTTTTGTACTCATTTTGTGGATGAATCAAGTGCCCGTGTGCCCGAAGCCCCCCGCGCCACGTGGGGTGGGGGGGAGCTGTTCGACGGGGTTCCAGGTGATGCGGGGCACGGGGGTGATGAGCATCTGGGCGATGCGCATGTTGGGTTCGATCGTGATGGGTTCACGGCCGAGGTTGATGAGGGCGACCTGGACTTCGCCTCGGTAGTCGCTGTCGATGGTGCCCGGCGAGTTGGGGAGCGTGATGCCGTGCTTGGCGGCGAGGCCCGAGCGTGGTCGCAGCTGCGCCTCGTACCCCTCGGGCACGGCAAGGGCAAAGCCCGTGGGCACACGCACGATCTGGCCGGGCTCGATCGACATCGGCTCGGCGATCGCGGCGTGCACGTCCATGCCAGCGGCGTGCTCGCTCTGATACGCGGGCAGCGGGGTCTGCAACGCAACCGCGTGTGGCAGGCGCTGGATGCTGACGTGCAGAGGTAGTGGCATCGTCAAATCATAAGTTCCTCAGCGGGCCGATTGAGTTGTCATTGTTGTCAAAACGTGCCGAGGTATGACTGAATTCTGTGGATGAGTCGATGAAAACGGCGGCGTACTTTGGGTCTGTTGAAGCAGTCCCGTCCCCGAACACCCAGGAGTAC
>DAIOEG010000372.1:0-2440 GCA_036746415.1 Phycisphaera sp.
TTGAGCTGCAAGGCAAAGCAGCGTGACCACTCCCGAGCCTGACACCACACCGAGAGTGTAGGCGATCGACAGCGGTGCATCGGCAACAAGCCACACCGCTTGGCTGATCACAACGGCCAGCCACGGATACGCCAGGGGCACGTTGAGCGACTTGACGGAACGGCTTGTAATCAGGCCCACGATGAGTACGGTCACCACGCCGATCGCAGTTGCGGCCAGCCACAGGGGCCACTGGTGGTAATCCAGCCCGACGAGTGTGTAGCGGGTCAACTGAAACGTTGCCACGGGTGCAGCCACGGGCACCAGCAACGACCACACCAGCACCATCGCAAACACCACAGCCACGCGAAAGTTGTTCATGACGAGCATGCGTGCATGACAACAGCGCGGCCGTAGATCATCAAGTGTGGAAAAGTACCCAAGGTCGCATTGTGATTCACATCGTTTTCGGACACTGCGATCGCTGTCCTATGTTTCTCACATTTGCAAACAAAGGCGACTCTGGAGGGACTGTTGAGGTTGCGGGTCTGGGTGCGTTGACGGACCGCACAAAGAACCTTATAAATGCGTGTTCTCGGCGGCATCGCCGGGCCGAAAGGGCTTGTAGCTCAGTTGGTTAGAGCGCACCCCTGATAAGGGTGAGGTCGAGTGTTCGAGTCACTCCAGGCCCATTTGACAACCCGACTACCGTTTCCCCGATAGCTCAGTCGGTAGAGCAGCTGACTGTTAATCAGCGGGTCGTTGGTTCGAGTCCAACTCGGGGAGCTTCTCGTCCAGAGGGCGCTACATGCTTCCAAAGCATGCCCACTCCGTCTTTGGCAAGGAACCGCAGCGCTTCAATGCAGTTCCTTGCGTCCCGCCGGGCGTGCTGCGCGAGGATCGCCAAGATCGCATCCCACAACGCCTGCTGTGTCCGGCAGCCAGGTGACTGATGCTGTTGCCTGGCCTTGAAAAACACCATCTCGATGGGAGCGTCCGGTGAGACGCCAAGTGCGGGCCGAACGGCGGCAGGAACTGGAGTTGCGTGCGCACGGCCTCGATGCGTTCACCTGTCTGCGGACGCTTGTGGCCTCCCAGGTTGCCAGGCACGCCAACCCCGGGTTCGTACGGTTTGAGTGACTGGACCCGCACCTGCGCGGCTCGGATTGCTAGGCGAGCTGCTCACGCCACAAGGACGCGCAGCGGTCTGTCCGTGCTCGCGTCTTCATGGGATGCACGAAGCCCAATCACGCCGACGCTGAGCCGGTTCCCCGGCGAAGCGCCCGGCTTTCATGTGCACGGCACGCCGTCACGCATCACTCGGAAACTGACCAACTGATACGGGGCGACATATGACGGTGCATCGACGGTATCGCCCTTCAAGTCCACGCGCTCGACACGCGCTCCTTGCGCAAGCTCGGTCGTCATCGTGCCCCGGCCACCCAGTGTCTCGTGCAACCGCAGCGTCCAAGCGCCCTTCCTGCCGGGCACCGCCCACACGGGCACCAGCGATGCCGGCCCCTCAACCGCGCGCAGCCCGGCGTCCACCGGCAGGCCCTCGTACTGCAGCACCGGCACGAACAACGTCTCCACCAGCACACCGGGCTGCTCGCTGCGCGGCGCATCGGCACGGAACCGCCCCATCGCCAGCTCGATCACGTGGTCGCCCAGGTCTGAGTAGCGCTTTGCATCACCGCCGCGCAAGCTCGTCGTGTCGCCGCTGACGTTGGGCTGCGTCACCGCTGCTGAGCGCGCGAGTGACACGTGCAGAAGGCCCTCGCGGGCGCCGAAGCCGTACTTGGACTCGCTGAGGAGCATAAAGCCGTCGCGCTGGTCGTCGTCGCTCACGGCGGCCCACCGGCTCGCGGGGTTCTCGAACATCGCGTCGTTGGTGAGCGGCCCTTCCCACTGCGGGCGCAGCACACTCCCGAACGGCCCGGCATACCGCGCCTCTCGGCCGCGATACCCCGTCGGGAACGCCAGCTTCACCAACACCTGCGGCTTCTTCAACGAAAGGTGCGCACACATCCGTACGACCGCGCTACCGGCTTCAAGCGTGAAACGCAGCGTGATCGAACCCGCGTCCCCGAGCGGTCGCGCAAACGACACCGATGCGCTGCCGGCGTGTTGCTCGACGGTTGCGGTTGCTTTGCCGGTGTGGCGCATCCCGCCCGTCAGCGTCGGCCGGTCGATGTCCCACGCGTCGTACGCCGACGGCATGTCGGGGAAGGTCCACACCTGCGCACCCGGCTGCTCGAGGCGGACGGCGTGACCATCGACCGACAGCGACACGACCTCGCCGGCCGCGTTGAACTTCGCTTCGACCCGGCCGTTGCTGATCGACGACTTGCTCGCCTTCACCGGGGGCGTCTCGATCGCCTTGAGTGTTGCAACCTCAACGCCCGACAACGGGGGCAGTTCAACGAGTCTGCCCCCGACAATCGCGCGGCGCTCGACGGGG
>DAIOEG010000373.1:0-2430 GCA_036746415.1 Phycisphaera sp.
TGCCCAGCCCGCCGTTGAGCGCAAACACCTTGCCTTCCATGGACAGCGTCACATCCGTGTTGCTGCCGTCCAAACCGAGCAACGTCAGTCCCACCACTTCTCGCGTGACCGCATCGGGAGAGATGACGTTCCATGCACCTGCCAGACCCGCTGCGCCATAGGTCGAGGGCGGCACAGTCGATGCGACGGCGTCTTGATAGAGCCCGCCGAAGTCGAGATTGAATGACTGGGCACTGACAGTGGATGTGCCAGTGATCAGGCAGCCGACCATGATGAGCGATGCGACGAGACGTGACCGATTCATCAGTGTCTCCCAGAACGTGGATTGGCAGCAGGGATTCGCGGAGTGCGCTTCGAAACCATACAGAGTCATGATGCGATCTTTGGCTGGATGGCAACGCGTTCAATCGCTGAAGCACGCGTCGGGGCGCTTGTGTGTGTGTCAGGGTAGGATGTGTTTGTGAAAAGCGTGTCACGATGGACAGAGCCGAGGCAGCAGCGGGCCGTGGTGGCGGTGGTGATGTTGGTGTTGCTGGGCTGTTCGCTGGGGTTGAGTTACGCGGCGATCCAGAGGCCCGCGGCGCGGGTGGTGGTGGATGGGTTAGGGGTGTCGCTTCCGTACGGGTGGCTGCCTCCGCCGACGGCGACGCGGACGAATCTGGGCAACACGGTGCGGTTCAGCGACCCGCTGGGGACGGCTCGGAGCGTGCGCATCACGCGGTTCACGGTCGATCGGCCGGCTGGTGCTCCGCCCGCAGCGATCCGGGACGTGCTCGGGCTGGTCTATGCGCGGGTGCTGGTGGGGAGCGTGCTGCGGGTCGATGCGCCGGTGGAGGCAGGCGGCGACAATGCGGGTGAAGCGGACGCGGTGCGCTGGGTCGCGTGGACCGGCGTGCGTCAGCAGCGGCTGGGCAGGGCGGTTGGCGCGGCGGAGCTGTGGTCCATTGCGGTGTTGACGCCAGCATCGTCCGATGGCGAGCAGCCGTATTGGGCCGTGGTGGTGCAGGATGTGCCCAGCACGGGCGAGCTGGCGGACCGAGTGTCGGCTCAACACGCGTGGCTGCTCTCGATCCTGAACTCGGCCAAGCCGACGCAGACGCCCTGATCGTGTCGTCACACCGGCTCGATGTTGAAGTTCTTCCACTGAGACACGGAGATTGTTGGATGTTGCGAGCAAATCAAACCTGTTGGGCATGGGCGTGTGTGGCGATCGTGGCGACGTGGGCGGGGGCGGCGGCGTTGGCGGAAGGGCGGTTTCAGGAGTCGGGCTTTGGCGTGTCGTTCGAGCCGCCCGCCGGGTGGACGCGGGTGGATGAGCCGACGGACGGGTCGCTGGCGTTGTGGGTGGCGCCCGATGGTTCGACGTTGAACTTCCACATCACCGAGGGCGAGTCGGTGGACAAGGCGATCGAGACCACCGACGACCTGGTGAACCTGCTCTTCGTGCAGCTGGGCTACGTCGCGAGCAAGCCGACGCTCCGCTCGGGTGAAACCGACGAAACCGTCAAGCGCCGCATCGCGGACCGGCCCGGTGCAATGATGTTCTTCGACCTCGAGACGGCCCCGCCGCTCGCGGTGCAGTTCAACAAGCAGCGCCGACAAAACGCACCGCCGCCGGGACGCTGGTTCATGGGCACGGCCCTGTTGCGACTGGACCCCACCACCGTCGCGCTGTGGCAGCTGCTCTCGCCGATCCAGCACGACCAGTCGGCCGAGCAGGCGCTGCGGAAACTGGTGGACACGGTGCAGCTCATGGCGTTCGAAGAGCTAAACACCTGGCGCGAAGAGCGCCTCGTCGCGTCGCAGGCGTTTCTCTCGGCGTTGGACCGCGCTGCGCTGGCCAAGGCGTCGTCGGGCGAGACCTGGCTGCGCATCATCGATGGCAACACCGACGTGGGCTTTGTGCATCGCCGGGTCGTCACCGACCTTGCCGAGGTGCTGCGCGAAAAGCTCGTCCCCGACGTGAGCGAGGGCGGGTACATGGTCGTCGAGCGGACGGTGCTGCCGCCGCGCGCGCCCGGCCAGTCGCCCGTGGAACACGTCTTCAAGACTTATGTGCGCGACGACGGCCGGGGCGAGGTCTGGACGCTCAAGTCCACTGTCTACCCGCCCAGCCAAGCTCAGCGCGACCTGCTGCCCACCAACGCCGCCAGCCGACCCAGCGTCTGGACGCAGACCGGCTCGCGCGACGACCGTGACATCACCGTCGTGTCCGAGGCCCCGCCCGACGCCGACGCCATCCGCGAGATCACTCGAGCCGAGCAGTTCCGCGGCGAGCGACGCCGACAACCCGTCACCGGCCGACTCACCGAACGCTTCTGGGTCATCCCCGACCCCGACGCCCCCGCCGACGCCCCCAACCAGCCCAACGCCCAGCGGATGCAGGTCGACCTCGCCAGCGTCTACCTCAACCAGGCCGACCTATACACC
>DAIOEG010000374.1:0-292 GCA_036746415.1 Phycisphaera sp.
GCGCTGTCACGCACACGCAAAGCCCCACAATGAACCGTCTCACACCTCCACCGCCGACCGCAGCGCGTCGTAACTCTTCTCTAGCGCCTGTGGCACGACCCGCACCTCACCGATGACATCCATGAAGTTCGTGTCGCCGTGCCAGCGTGGGACGACGTGCGCATGAACGTGGCCCGGGACCGCTGCGCCCGCGCATCGGCCGACGTTGAAGCCCACGTTGTAGCCCTGCGGATGCACGACCCGCTTAAGAAGTTCCGCCGCACGCGAAATCATCGCCATCACCCCTTGCTGC
>DAIOEG010000374.1:302-2397 GCA_036746415.1 Phycisphaera sp.
AGGTCGCTCACGTGACGGATCGGGGCCACCAGCAGGTGGCCGTTGGTGTAGGGGTAACGGTTCAGCAGCATGACCGCGTGCTCGTCGCGGCAGAGCACCAGCCGCGCACGCTGCTGTGCCGCATCCAGCCCCTCCTCCGCCGCTTCACACAGAAAGCAAGTCTGACCCGCTGGCTGACCCGCACTCGGCCGGTCGTCTGCCGACAGCGTCGATAAATACTCCATCCGCCAGGGTGCCCAGAGGTTGCGCGTTGCCATGGCAATGAGCGTAGCAACGCGGGACTTGTACGTACTCCTGAGCAGAGGAGGTCACAAGCAACCCATCGATCCATCACGGTTGCGTCCCCATCCATTTAAGCACACCAAGTAAGGTCCTTGCCATCCACCACGCCACCTCTGCGAGACTCTGATGCACAACCACCTACCCATCTCGATCGCGTCCTTCTCGTTTCACGGCGCTCTGAAGCAAGGCACCTTTGATGTGTTCACGTACCTCGAAGCGTGCCGATATCGGTATCACCTGAGCACCGCCGACATCTGGAACGGCTTGCTCGGTTCGGATGTTGAGATGCAGCTGGATAGATCACGGTTGAAGAACGTACGCGCCGCGATAGATGAGCGTGGCCTGACCTGCGTGAACTATCACGCGGATGGATGCCACCCCTGGGAAGACGCAGCGGAGAAGCGTCAACAGCACCGCGCGCTTGCCGAGCGACACCTCAGCGCGGCCGAGCTGCTGGGTGCCCGCACCGTCCGCATCGACACCGGCGGGCGCGACCGCCACTGGACCGATGAGCAGTTCGACTTCATCGCTGACACCTTCCGCGCGTTTGCGAAGCGCGCGGGTGATGGCGGCTACAAGGTCGGCCCCGAGACGCACTGGGGCGCGACCAATGACCCCGACAACATGCTCAAGCTCCACCAAGCCGTCGCCTCGCCGCACTACGGCATCCTGCTCCACATGGGCAAGGACACGTGGACCAGCCCCGACGACTACGACCGAGCACTCGCGCCCATCGCCATCCACACGCACCTCAGCCAAGACACCTGCGAGAACCGTATCGACCAGGCGCTCACCATCCTGATGCAAGCAAACTACCGGGGCGCACTGGGCGTCGAGCACCACTCCGGCAACAACGAACTCCACGAGGTCGAAGCGCAGATCGCACTGACGCGAAAATCACTCGCCAAGCTGGCGCTGCATCCATCAGCAGTTCCGTAGGGCGACAACCCTTCAGATACAACCAGTCAACCCAACCCCACTGGAATGATGTGCGGGTCACGGCACGGCTCTGCTAACGGCGTTGATTACACATACACCTCAAGCACGAACAACACGAACCACACCAACACCAGTACCGGCAGCAGCACCGGCAGCGCGAAGCGGAAGACGTACCCAAAGAACGTCGGCATCTTCAAATCAGATGACTCGGCGATCGACTTGACCATGAAGTTGGGCGCGTTGCCGATGTAGGTCATCGCGCCGAAGAACACCGCAGCGATCGAGATCGCCAGCAAGTAGGGAAGTTGCTCAGGGCTGTCGGTCAGGAACGCGATGCGCAAACGCGTGTCGTCGATCTTCCCCGACTCGATGTCGCCGGGGTGGTTGTAGAGCATGGCCTCCACCGCGGATCGCACCGTGAGGTCTTCGATCACGGGGCGCACCACGTCCTGCTCGGGGTTGGCACGCTGCTGCTCGCTCAGCTGCGTCAGGATCGCGCGGGCCTGTTCGACTTTGTCCGCGTCAAGTGCTGCAAGACGGACCTGCAGGAACGTCAGATACGTCGGCGCGTTGTCCAGCACGCTCGAGAGTGCGCCGGTCGCGAAGTAAAACTGCCCCGGCGTCTTGACCGGCAGCCGCTCTGCATTGGCGTCGAGATACTCAAGCGCCGGCACCATGGTCGAGAAGATCGCGGCGAACAGGATCGCGACTTCCTTGATCGGGTTCCATGTAAAGCTGTTGTGCTCGTAGATGCCCGGGGCCGTGATCTGTCGCGAGAACAGCGCGATGCTCACCATCGTGACCTCTCGGCAGTACGACAGCGCCAGCCACCCGCCGACCGTGCCGCTCTCGCGTGCATGTGCAAGCGCCTCGA
>DAIOEG010000375.1:0-2393 GCA_036746415.1 Phycisphaera sp.
GCAGTAGCGTCAGATCATTTTGATAATAGGAATTTAAAGTGCCGAGTGAGTCAAGGATGACAACCAACAAACTCTCAATGTGTCAGATTCGGACGTGATGGCCGAGAGATTGAGTCGGAACCCCGTGCTAGGCCCGCGTTCGGAGTGACTGGGGCGACGCTACTAGCATGGCATGGGGTACGGCGGGGGATGCGTTGGACGATGTGGTCACAACCGCGATCGTTGCGCGGACCTGCGAAGGCGGTTGGGTATCCACGCAGTCACGGGTGGAGCATCATGCTTTAAGATAATGAGGTGATTCGAAACGTGCTGCTTTGTTGTTGCGTTATGGTGGTGGCGATGAGCAGCCGTGCGCAGACGTTGACAGAGGTGTTGAATCGGGCGTTACCTACGGATGTGAAGCGGTGGGCTTCGGTGGCGGTGGTGACCGGGCCGAGTGATCAGCCGGTGTTTACGTGGCATCACGATGGGGGCAGCGCATCGGCGATTGATTTTTGGCCGGCGTCGGTGGTGAAGCTGTACACGTGCGTCGCGGCGTTTGAGAAGCTCAACGCGCTTTCGATGCCGACGCACTCGGCTCTTGTGTTCGAGCGTCAGCAGGAGGACGGCCGGTGGGTCACGGACGCGGCGCGGACGCTACCTGAGATGTGTTCGACGATCTTTCGAGAAAGCGACAACGACGACTACACGCTGCAGCTTCGGTTCTGTGGGCTGGACTGGATCAACGGCACATTTTTTAATCAGGAGAAAGGGTTTTCGCGCACGGCGCTGATGCGCGGGTACGTCAAGGAGCCGCCGTTCAACTACGACCGCGATCGACCGCAACGCGTGCGGTTGATCGATCCGCTGACGGGCGTATCCAAGGCGGTGGAGCACACGTGGTCGGGCAAGCGTTATAGCAAGGAGCTGGGCGCGACGGTGCTGGACGCGGACACGGCGAACTGCTCGCCGACGCGGGACATGGTCGAGTGTCTGCGCCGCGTCATGTTTCACGAGCAACTGCCCGAGTCGGAGCGGTACGACCTGACGGCAGAGCAGTTGGTGCTGCTGCGTGACGGTGTCGATGGGACAACAGGCCTGCGTAATACGTTCTATGCGTTTGCTTGGGACGACGGGGTCGAGTGGGTGTTCCCCGGGGCGAAGGGGAGCTACTTCCACAAGCCGGGGAACATCTCGAACTATTACCTGGAGCTTGCGTACGTCCACGATGAGGCGAGCGGTGCGCGGTTCCTGTTTGCGGTGGTGTCGGAGACTGGCGACGACAAGGCGGTGCGGTTGATGGGTCGTGCGATCGCGGAGTGGGTGCGGGACGGGTTTGCGCGGGAGAGTTTTTAGCCGCGGATGGACACAGCAGGACACTGATGAGCAGGTGGGCTTCAAGAGCCGTGTTTTGCACAAAAAAGCCCGGGGCTGTTTGGCCGCGGGCTTTGGGGTGGGTGGTGGTCGATGGAGGTTATTTGATGGCGACTTCTTTGCCGCCTTTTTGGGCGGACTGGTAGATGCCATCGAGCATTTGTTGGACCATCAGGCCGTGTTGTGCGGGGGCGTTGGTGGGTTTGTCGTAGAGGACGTGGTCGACGAAGTTTCGGAGTTTGAGGTCGAAGTGGCCGGTGTATTGGTCGCTTGAGAGGGTGGGCAGGTAGGCGGGCGTGATATCGACCATGTAGCCGAGCTGGTCGGTGAAGACGGCGGTCTTGTCCCAGCGGGCCCCGCCCTTGGTGCCCATGATCTGGAAGTCCATGGTGCCGTCGTGTTCGTGGTGGGCGGCGAAGGAGGACTCGATGTGGATGACGGCCCCGTTGTCAAAGCGGATGGAGCCGACGGCGAGGTCTTCGACGTTGTAGGTCTTCCAGTCCCACTTGGCCCAGCGTGAAACGACCTGCGTGGAGGCGGCTTCGAGGTTGCCCATGTAGGTCTCGGCGAGGCCTGTGGCGGCGACTGGTTTGGGGCTGCCCATGGCGTAGTGGCACATCTCCAGCGCGTGGACGCCGATGTCGATCATGGGGCCACCGCCCTGGAGTTCTTTTTGGCCAAAGACGCCCCAGTTGGGGATGCCGCGTCGGCGCAGGGCCCAGACGCGTCCGAAGCGGATGTCGCCGAATGTGCCCGCGTCGGCGTGGGTCTTGATGAACTGGGTTTTGGGTTCGTATCGGTACTGGAAGCCGATGACGAGTTTCTTTTTCGCGGCCTTGGCGGCGGCGATCATCTGCTGGCACTCTTTGGCGTTCATGCCCATGGGTTTTTCGACGATGACATGGGCGCCGGCCTTGAGGGCGGCGAGTGTGTTGGGGGCGTGCTGGCCGTTGGGCGTGACGACGCTGACGGCGTCGGGCTGGACGGCTTTGAGCATCTTTTTGTAGTCGGTGAAGCAGTGGTCGGCGGGGACGCCGAAC
>DAIOEG010000376.1:0-2368 GCA_036746415.1 Phycisphaera sp.
GCGTTCGACGGTTTCGGCCGAGAGGGGGGTGACGGCTTTGGCGAGCTTGGCGGGCTGGTCGTTCATCGCCGACATCAGCCGATCCGCGAGGGCCGACTGCTGGCCGCCTTGCGCACGCATGGTCAGGAGCAGCTCGTCGAGCTTGCCAGCAACCTTGGTCGCGTCGTCGTTGGTACTGACGGCGGTGGTCAGGCCCTCGAGCTTGCCGGCGAGCTCTTCACGCATCGCGCGCTGCTCGGGCGTGAGCTTGGCCAGCGCGAGTGCGACTGCTTCGGCGCGTTCGGCCTGTTCGATCAGACGATCACGGACCTCGGCTTGCAGCGCATCACGCTGTGGGTCGTTTTGTAGTGCGGCGAGTTGCGCGCTGAGTGCGCGGGCCTGCTGGTTGGCGCGCAGGTACGTGAAGACGTTGACGCCGATGACGAGCGCGGCGGCGGCGACGAGGCCTCCGACGGCGAGGGTCATCTGTTTGCGTGAGAAGCGTGCGGCGTCTTCGAGGTAGAAGGGCGAGGGTGCGGCGCTTCGGATGCTGGTGTCGGAGAGGGGCACGGCACCGACGGGGTCGCCGCCGGGCGTGTCGGGGCGTTGGTGGACGACGCCGTTCATCCGCGCGAGGACGAGCACGGTGCTGCCGATCTGGAGGTAGTCGCCGTCCTTGAGCGGCTGCTGGCTGTGGGCGTCGAGTTTTTTGTGGTTGCGGTACGTGCCGTGGCGTGAGTCGAGGTCTTCGATGTACCACCGGCCACCCTCGCACCACAGCTTGGCGTGCTGGCGCGACACCTTGGTGTCGTTCAGCTGCACCTGGTCTCCATCGCGTCCCAGGACGACGTCCTTGCCGTCGAGTAGTTCGTAGATACGGCCTTTATCCGGGCCGCCGGCAACGATCAGGATCAGCACGAATGGGTCCCTCACAGGCGTGATAAGTCGGGGCGATCACACAACAACCGGGCGTCCCCGACTCCATAAGGTACCCCGTCGATCGGGTGGGGGCAATGGAAAGAGGAATGCGGGGTTCGGGATTTTGGGTTACGCCGCCGCGAGCACCCCACGCAGCTTCGCAGCGTGGGCTTCGGTGGGGGTGGAATTGTTTAGGTGGGGCGGGCGGTGATGTAGGCGACCCAGTCGGTGGTGGTGTTGGGGGCTTGGGTGACAGGCCGATAACCCTTGGTGGGCGAGGACATCCAGACGGTGGGGGTGAGGCGTGCCTGGGTCATGGCGTCGGCCAGTTCGGGCAGGGTCCACAGCCGCCAGCGGTAGGTGAAGGCGTTGCGGACTTGTTGGCGTTGGCTGCGCGGGCCGTGCTCGAAGTGGATGGCGTTGCGGGCGCGTCGGGTGATGGGGTCGAACGATTGCTGTTCCCACGTGTAGCGCATCACGGAGCCGTTTTGGGTGAAGCGTCGGTGCTGGGTCGAGGGTGTTTCGCTGGTGGGTCCGCCGTAGGTGTTGAGGGCGACGATGCCGTGGGCGTTCAGGCATCGGCGGGCGTGTTTGAGGTAGGCGAGGAGTTGTGTGCGGGTGTGCCATTCGCAGGCGCTGAAGTTCAGCGCGCAGACGACATCGACCTTGGGGCCGGCGAAGGCCATGACATCGCTTTGGACGATGTGGAGCGAGCCGTTGGCGATGGCGTCGTGGTGCCGGCGTTGTGCCCAGCGTGCGGTCGGTGGGTGACGTTCGATGGCGACGGCGTCGCGTGCGGGGTCGCTGGCGCACCACGCGGCGGCCACGGAGCAGGTCCCGCCGAAGTCTTCGCGCAATGTCGCTGGCCAGCCGGCGCTTGTGCCAAGCCCGCGCCGCCACATCCGCTCCAGCAGCAGCACCTCGGCCATCGGGCGCTGCACCGCCGACTCGTACGCCAGCAACTTGTCGTATCGCCTTGCCACACCTCAAACGTAACATGAACCACTCAGCGTCATCACCCGATCACCAGATCGCCCCATCGCCAAACCAAAAGATCACCATGACACACCTGCTCCTCACGTTGCTTGGCCCTGATCGTCCCGGTCTTGTTGAAGCGGTTGCGCTGGCGGTGCAAGAGCACGGGGGCAACTGGCTGGAGTCTCGGCTCGCCAGGTTGGCGGGTCACTTTGCGGGCGTGGTGCGTGTGGCTGTGCCTGTGGAGCGGTCGCCCGGCTTGCAGCAAGCGTTGGCGTTGCTTGCCGACCAGGGCCTGACGGTGCAGGTGTATCCGGCGGATGCGCTGCCACAAAGCGATGCGCCCACGGAGGTGTTCCATCTTCACCTTGTCGGGCACGACCGGCCGGGGATCGTGCGTGAGTTGTCGCGGGCGCTTGCGTGGTTTGGCTTGAACATCACCGAGCTGTCCACCACCGTCACCTCTGCGCCGATGACGGGCGACCCGCTGTTCACC
>DAIOEG010000377.1:0-2338 GCA_036746415.1 Phycisphaera sp.
GGTCGAAGAGATCGGCATCGCCAACGAGATCACGCCCTTTGTGGTCCCCACCGTCGTGGACCGCATCGTGTCAGACGTGTCCGCCGAGTTCAACGTCGGCCGAAGAACCGCTGCACAGGCCGTTGAAAAAATGCAGGTCGACATCGACCGCGAGATCGTGCGCTCGGTCCAGCGCAAGCCCGAACTCGCCGAGCAGTTCCGGCAAGCACAGGCATTGCAGGAGCTCATCGACCAGAGGCACTCGCAGGGACTGCCGATCCCTGAAAACTGGATCGACAACCCCTTCCTCCTCGCGTACTACAAGCACACCGGACAACTCACGGCCCCGCAGCCCCGGCCCTGACCCACGCCCCTACGGCCCCCCACGCCTGTGATCGCCAGAACGACCCACGCACCCATATACCCCCGGCTATGCAAAACAAACGATCACGCAACCTCGCCGCCGGCCTCGCCTTTCTCGCACCAAACATCCTGGGCGTCCTGGTCTTCACCGTTTTCCCGCTGGTCTTCAGTCTGGTCATGGCCTTCACCAACTGGGACCTCACCCAGCACAACATGTTCAAGACCGATGCATCCATCCGCGTCATCGGTCTGGACAACTTCACCGAGCTGCTCTCCGACGAAAACTTCTACCACTTCTTCCTGAACACGCTCTTCTTCATGATGGGCATCCCCATCAGCATCATCGCCTCGCTTGTCGCCGCCATTCTCCTCAGCAAAGACACCCGCGCAGGCGGCGGACGCGTCTACCTCACACTCATTGCAGGCGCAGGGCTGCTCGCCAGCTCGCTCCTGCTCGTCAGTGTCGGCATGGGCGCGACCGCCATGACGCTCCTCATCGTCGGCATCGCCAGCTTCATCCTCATGGGCGGCGTCTTCGGCGGCGTCACCTTCTACCGCACCGTCTTCTACACGCCCCACTTCGTCTCGGGCGTCGCTACCTTCATCCTCTGGAAGAAGCTCTACTCCAAGGACACGGGTCCGATCAACACCGCCCTCCAACCCGCGCTGGACACGCTCGCCGATGCGACCAACGCCGTCCCCGCACCCGTCACCTCCTCGCTCTTGTGGGTGGGCTATGCGCTGGTCGCCCTGATGTTTGCGTGGGGCCTGGCAAAGCTGCGCCAGATGTACATCGACGGCGACCTGGGACGTACCGCCGCAGCGCTGCCCGTTGTGCTGCTGCTCTTGCCGTTGGGCGTCGCGCTGCGCTGGGCCTACACGTCGCCCACGGTGTGGGTCCTGCTCGTGTTCATCGGGTTGGCGATCGCTTACAACGCCGCCAAGTTCATCAGCACCAAGGAACGATTCGCCTCCGCACCCACCAACGGCTTCGGCAGCGCACTGGTGCTTTCACTCATCGCCATGACCGTGCAGCTCGTGCTGCTGGGCTTGGCTGCGGTGGCTTACAACCTGCCTGTGATGGCGGCTGACAACGGCCTCGAAGCACCCGGCTGGCTGACCACCACCCAGTGGTCCAAGCCCGCCATCATGATCATGGGCTTCTGGGGCGCGATCGGCTCCAACAACATGCTCATGTACCTCGCTGCTCTCACCAACGTGCCCGGCGAGCTCTACGAGGCCGCCGACATCGACGGCGCCTCGCCCATGCAACGCTTCTGGAACGTCACCTGGCCACAGCTCGCGCCCACCACGTTTTTCATCTTCGTCATGTCTGTCATCGGCGGGCTCCAAGGCGGCTTCGAGACCGCACGCGTCATGACCAAAGGCGGCCCCGCGGGCTCCACCACCACGCTCGCCTACTACGTCTACGTCGAGGGCTTCGAGACCGGCCGGCTGGGCTTCGCGTCCGCCGTCGCGTGGACCCTTTTTGTCCTGGTCTTCGCCGTCACGCTCTTCAACTGGAAGTTCGGCAACCGCTATGTCAACGATTAACACACCCCAACCCCACAACGCTCAGCCCCGACAACACCGCGCACTGAGCGTCGAGCTCCGGAAGTTCGCAGGCGGCTCTGCCCTGCACATCACGCTGACTGCCGTGGCGCTGCTGCTGTTCCTTCCGTTCTGCTGGATGCTGCTGACCTCCGTCAAGCACGTCTCGGAAGTCGGCCTCGACTCGTGGCTGCCCGGGGAGATGGGCTGGCATTTTGAGAACTACCTCGAAGTCTTCCGGCAGATCCCCTTCGCTCGCTACTACATCAACTCGCTGTTCATCGCTGCCGCGGTGACGTTCCTGCAGGTCTTCACCTCCTCGCTCGCCGCGTTTGCGTTTGCACGTATCGACTGGCCCGGACGCGAGAAGGTCTTCATGCTCTACCTGTCCACCATGATGCTCCCGGGCCTGGTCATGATGATCCCCAACTACCAGATCATGATC
>DAIOEG010000378.1:0-2310 GCA_036746415.1 Phycisphaera sp.
GACTGGTGGATCTCGTTGAGCTGGTTCATGACGGCCACGTTGGCCCCGCCGTGGAGCGGGCCCCACAGGGCGCACACGCCCGCCGAGACGCACGCGAACAGGTTCGCACCCGAGCTGCCCACCATGCGGACGGTGCTGGTCGAGCAGTTCTGCTCGTGGTCGGCGTGGAGGATGAGGATCTTATTGAGGGCGTCGACGACATCGGGGTCCGGCTCGTGCTTTCCGCCGGGGATCGAGTGCATCATGTGCAGGAAGTTGGCGCAGTAGCTGAGCTTGGGGTTGGGGTACATGATCGGGTGGCCGATCGAGGTCTTGTACGCCGCAGCGGCGACGGACCGCACCTTGCTCAGCAGCATGGCCGCAGTCTCTTCAAAGCTCTCATCTTCGTCGACGTTCATGACGCGCGGCTGGAAGCAGGAGATCGTGTTGAGCATCGCCGAGAGGACGGCCATCGGGTGAGCGTTGGGCGGGAACCCGTCGAACATCTGCCGGACGCCCTCGTGGATCATCTGGTGGTTGGTGAGCAGCGTGCGGAAGCGTTCGCGCTTGGCGGTGTTGGGCAGCTCGCCGAACATGAGGAGCATGGCCACCTCGATGAACGAGCACTTCTCGCTGAGCTCTTCGATGGGGTAGCCGCGGTACCGGAGGATACCCGCGTCGCCATCGATGAAGGTGATGTCGGACTTGACCGAGCCGGTGTTGCGATAGCCCTCGTCCAGCGTGATGTAGCCGGTCTTAGAGAGCAGCGCGGACACATCAACAGAAGGCTCGTTCTCGGAGCCCATGAACACGGGCAGGTCGATGGACTTGCCATCGGGCAAGGTGAGGTGCGCTGTCTGGGTGCTGGCTGCCGTCGTGGTCATCGTCGCTCCTGATCAACTGAACAACGACGAGGCGTGCTCCCTCGTACGTCCGGCAAAGTGTAGGTGAACCGCCTACCCACCGCCACCCCCGGAAACGCCCCGGAAACGCCCCGCATACGCTTCACAAACGCACCAAAAACACGTCATGCCCATGATGCGCTTCAAGCGGTAGACGCCGGCTGACAACGGTGTTTCGAGACGTGTGAGCACCCTCACTTGCGGGGTGCTCATGCACGTCCCGCGCACAAGCAAAACAGTGTGGTCCAGCAAGGGGGCTTCCTGCGTTGAATCGTCAATGCGCCGGCCTCATCGATGACAGCGAGACGTGCAGACGCAACGAGCGTTTTGAGCGCATCGGATGGTGATCGCTTTGGACGCTCACACACGGATGATTCCTTAAGGTTCTTTCTGCGCGGGGTTATCCCTGATGGAACATACGCCCTGCCGCTTTAAAGTCCTTTCATGTGTAACTGGTCGCACTGAAGTTCATGCGGAACTGAAGTTTTTGCAGATGACACGAGCATGGTGGACGTATCGATCATCCGAAGGTTGGTTGACAGGTCGGCTCGATGCGTGAGTTGACATGCCACAGGGTCCGCGTACACACGGCATCGACAGGGCGCATCTCACACGCAGTCCTGCGGTCAGGGGACGCCATCAGGGTCACGCTTCCTACCGGCGTGGATGTGGAGATGGTCGAGTTTGGGGAGGAGGGGGATGGAGGTACCTGGTGCGTCTGGGGTCACGGGGGCAACCGGGCAACCCGGGGGGACTCGGGTGTCCAGGGGTAGGCCGGCAGATGCGATGAGTCTGTGCGAACTGCGTCGCCAGTGTGTCCGCCAGGGTGGGTCAACCGGAAAGAGGAGTGTTGGCATGGCGCATTCAAAGAAACCCGAGTGTCCGGATATTGGAGGCGATGTTGAACGCCCGATCTCCTCACCCGCAGACGCGCTGGCCGCACGCGGCATCGCGGCGTTCTTGGCTGATCATCGCAGCATCACGCCGTAAGCAGCGAGCAGTACAGAGTGAGACGGAGCACGCATGGGCGCAAGCCCTGAAGAGCCCGAGGCGTTGTCGGCTGAGGCGCTGGGGCTTACTCGTGCGCGGGAAGCCCTATCGGGTTCGGATGTGAAGGTGCGTCTTGCGTTGGATGTGGGCAAGATCGGGTTTTGGGAGTACGACACGCACGCGGGGCATGTCGCAACGGGATATTGGCTGTCGATGCTTGGATACGAAGACAAGCCGGAGTCGATGGAGACGTTTCAGGAGCTGTGCCACCCCGAGGACCTGTCGAGAACGATCCGGTCGTTTAAGGCGTACCTGCGGGGCGAGGCGCGAGAGTATCGCGAGAAGCTGATCGACGTCGCAGCCAGCTTCGACGATGACTTGATGGAGAAGTATCTCGAGGGCAAAGAGCTCGACGAGGCTCAGATCCGCTCCGCGATTC
>DAIOEG010000379.1:0-2264 GCA_036746415.1 Phycisphaera sp.
CACGAGATGCGCCGGTCACGATGGCGACACGCTGGTTGTTCATGGTGGGGTCCTTAGGGTTGGGTGGGGAGAATGTAGCCACAAATGGACACAGATGAACACCGATGGGGAAGAAGCATTGGCCACGGAAAGCACGGAATCAGAGGAAAGGAAAAGAACCATGCAATGAAGACGTCAGATCATTCATCTGAGTCCGTTGCCCCGCCTCTCATGCCTTTCATCCTGTTTAGTCTGTTCCTCCCCTTCCGTGCCTTCCGTGGCCACTCTCCCTGCTCCATCGGTGTCAATCGGTGTCCATCTGTGGCTCACTGCTCACTGCGCCTCCGCGAAGTTTTCGACGCGGACATCGCGGTTGATGCGGCGCATTAATCCCATCAGCACCTTGCCCGGCGCGAGCTCGACGTAACGCCCCGGCCAGTGGGCCGACGCCCACTGCATCGATTGGCTCCACCGCACGGGCTGGGTGAGTTGTTGCACGAGCAGGCGTTTGATCGTTGCGGTGTCGCTGCCGTGCGGCTGGCCGGTGACGTTGCTGAGCACGGGCCGGCTGGGCACGGACCACTGCACCTTGTCCAGCGCCTCGGCCAAGCGGTCCGCTGCTGGCTGCATGAGCGGGCTATGAAACGCGCCAGCGACCTGCAACGCCGTGGGCTTAAGGCCCATCTCGCTCGCCACCGCGACGGCCCGTTCACACGCGGGCTTGCTGCCCGATACGACGACCTGCATGGGCGAGTTGTAGTTCGCGGGCACCAGCACACCCTCCCCGCGCGCCTTGTTACACACGGCCTGCACCGCGTCCTCGGTGACCTCGCCCGTGAGCGCGACCATCGACCCCGCCGACGCCTCGGCCGCCTGCTGCATCGCCTCGCCCCGCAGCTTCACCAGCTCGAGCCCATCCTCAAACGAGAACGCACCCGCGAGGTGAAGGGCCGTGAACTCCCCGAGCGACAGCCCCGCCGTCCCCGCGACCGTGTCCACCTGCGCGGTCTCCTGCAACGCCTGATAGCACGCGACGGAGGTGACATAGATCGCAAGCTGCGAGCGGTCCGTCATGTTCAGCCGTTCCGCCGGCCCGTCGAAGCACAGGTCACTGAGCGCAAAGCCCAGGTGCTTGTCGGCGGCGGCGAAGACCTGCCGAGCGACGTTATGCCCCTCGGCCCAGCTCTTCCCCATCCCCACGTGTTGAGCCCCCTGCCCGGGGCATAGCAAGATCGCCGGCGTCATGTCGTTCATGCGCGGAAGCATGACGTTCTAGCCGTGACTTGACAAGTCGCGGCTACCACGCAGGTCGTCACACCTGATTCCAGAAGTTGATAGCGCGTTCACCTTGGTCCCATCGCGTGAATTGAATCATCCGCGCATCGGCGGTCAGGATCACCGCCGACCGCTCGCAAGACGACTGCAACAGCCCGACATCAGTCACGCCGAGCAACGCGAACCTCGGGTCCGCGCACAGTTCCATGGAAGGCGTATAAACCTCGATCACACGCGCAAGCATGAGAGAAAGGGCACGGTAGAAAGATGCGCGGGTCGGGCCGTTGGCCGCGTTGAGCAGGTTCGATGTCTCGGCAACGACAGCCGGCGTCACGAGCAGAGACGCGGCCGAGTCCAGCAGATCAAGGAGTCGAAGGGCGTGCGTGGCATCAAACATATTGGTGCGTTTGAAGACGGACACACCGTCCGGATTAATCGAACCGACGACCGCGAGCGTCAGCACGTTGCTGTCGAGGATGTAGTTCGCAGCTGCCATCACGCGGCAGCAAAGTTGCGGATCCGCATCGCCAACACCGCGTGCGTCTTGAAATCGACTTCAAGCACCTTGTAGTGACGGCCGGGCTTGGCGGGGTTCAGGATCGTCAGGAAGTCAGAAGACAAACCCAACGGCTGCGGCGTTTCCTTGGCACCACTGCTTTGCGCATCGGTCAAGCGAAAGCTGATGGTCACTCTCCATCGCTCGCAGCCAGCGACCGCATCGTCCACCTCCACCTCTTCGAGCAGAAGGTCTTCGATCCCCTTGTCCTGATAGACCTCCGCGAGGTAGGTCTTGGCGGATTCAATCGCTGCGTGGACACTGGACATTGCGCAATCTCCTCATCACATCGGCTTCTTCTCAACCGTCGCGTCGTACACCGCCAGCAGCTTCTCCTTATCGAAGATCATCTCTTGGCGGGTCATGCCGACGATGTCGTAGGCGTAGGTGAGTTCGATCGCGTCGACGGGGCAGGCCTCTTCGCACATGCCGCAGAAGATGCAGCGGAGCTCGT
>DAIOEG010000380.1:0-2247 GCA_036746415.1 Phycisphaera sp.
GGCGTGAGCATCTCGGGCATGCCGGGGCCGCCCTTGGGGCCTTCGTAGCGGATGACGATGACGTCGCCGCTTTTGATCTTGCCCGCTTCGAGGCCTGCGAGCATCGCTTCTTCGCTGTCGAACACGCGGGCCGGGCCTTCGAAGCGCAGGCCCTGCTTGCCGGTGATCTTGCCCACGGCCCCGCCGGGGGCGAGGGTGCCCTTCAAGATGCTGATGTGGCCGCGGGCCTTGAGCGGGTTGTTCACGGGGAACACGATCGTCTGCTTCGCGTCCAGGTCCGGCACGTCCGCAAGGTTCTCCGCGATGGTCCTGCCCGTCACGGTGAGTTGCGAGCCGTCAATCAAACCCTCAGCCAGCAGGTACTTCATCGCCGCGGGCACGCCGCCGACCTTGTGCAGGTCTTCCATGACGTACTTGCCCGAGGGCTTCAAGTCCGCCAGCAACGGGACGCGGTTGCTCACCGACAACCAATCGTCGATCGAGAGCTCGAGGTCGAACGCATACGCGATCGCGATCAAGTGCATGACCGCATTGGTCGAGCCGCCCAGTGCCGTGACGACCACCATCGCGTTTTCCAACGAGGCGCGTGTCACGATGTCGCGCGGCTTGAGGTCGCGCTCGAGCAGCACGCGCATCGCGGCTCCGGCCCGGACGCACTCCTCGTGCTTCTGCGTGTCTTCAGCGGGCGTGCACGAGCTGAACGGGAGCGACAGGCCCAGCGCCTCGATCGCGCTGGACATCGTGTTGGCGGTGTACATGCCGCCGCAGGCGCCCGCGCCGGGGCAGCTTTGGTGCACGATCTCTTGGCGCTCTTGCTCGGTGATCTTGCCGGCGAGCGCCTGGCCGTAGCTCTGGAACGCGCTGACGACGTCGAGCTTTTCTTTCTTGCCGTTGAGCGTGGTGCAGCCGGGCTTGATGGTCCCGCCATAGACCATGATGCTGGGCCGGTTGAGTCGGCCCATGGCGATGACGGTGCCGGGCATGTTCTTGTCGCAGCCGGGCAGCGCGATGAGCCCGTCGTACCACTGGGCCCCCATGACGGTCTCGATCGAGTCAGCGATGACTTCGCGCGACTGGAGCGAGAAGCTCATGCCATCGGTGCCCATGCTGATGCCGTCGGACACGCCGATGGTGTTGAAGCGCATGCCGAGCATGTCGGCGGCGACGACGCCTTGCTTGACAAGCGCGGCGAGGTCGTTGAGGTGCATGTTGCACGGGTTGCCCTCGAACCAGCAGGACGCGATGCCGACCTGCGCCTTGTGCATGTCGCTCTCGGTCATGCCGGTGGCGTAGAGCATGGCCTGCGAGGCGCCCTGGCTGCGTGGCTGGGTGATGCGTGCGGAGTATCGGTTAAGCGTGGTGGGCGTGGTGGGCGTTGTCATGGTGGTTCCTTCGCTATCGTGGGGCCGCGATTCTAGCGGGCGTGTGCTGCGCCCACCGAAGCGCAACGGAGCCCGAACCTGTCAGACCGCGCGACGACAACACGACTGACGCCCGAAGCGATCGATGCGCTTGTGAACACGATGCTGGGCGATGCGGACGCGGCGCACGCGCAGGGCCGACGGTTCATCCTGGGCGTTGCTGGGATCGCTGGCTCGGGCAAGAGCACGCTGGCCGCGCGGCTGGTCGATGCGTGCAACAAGCGGCGGGCCAGCGAACGCCCGGCCGTGTTTGTCCCGATGGACGGGTTCCACTTCACCAACGACACGCTCGCTCGGCAGGGCTGGACGCCGCGCAAGGGTGCACCGTTCACGTACGACGCCAACGCCTACCTCGCGCTGCTCGAACGCTACCGCACACTCGATCACGTCGGCGATTACCCCGTGTACGACCGCCGTGTGCACGAACCCGTGCCCAGCAAGACGCCGGTCACACAGCACACCCGGCTCATCATCACCGAGGGCCAGTACCTGCTGCTCGATCAGTTCCCCTGGTCGCGCTTGAGCGGGCTGCTGGATCAGTGTTGGTGGCTTGACACGCCCACGGGCACGGCGCGTCGGTGGGTCCTGCAGCGACACGTGCAGACCGGCCGGACGCCGCAGCGCGCCCGCGAGAAATACGCCCACAACGACGGCCCCAACACGCGGCTGGTGTTGCAGCACCGACGAACACCCGACCGCGTGGTGCAGTGGTAAACGCATTGACGCGGCAACAACGACAAGCGTGGGGGGCTTGCGTTATCTTCGCGGCATGGCTGATGCATGGATGCAACATCTCCGCGGCAGGTTCATCGTGTTCGACGGGCCG
>DAIOEG010000381.1:0-1255 GCA_036746415.1 Phycisphaera sp.
TCAGGCCAAAGTGCATCGTGCCCTCGTCGCTGAGGTACCGGCCCTCGGCGTGCTTCACGATGTCCACCTCACCCAGCAAGTCGGCGATGGTCACGTCGGGCGTCGCCAGCTTCTCGCTGTAACGCTCGCTGCGGTGGAGCCAGCGGATGGGCGTGTCTTCGCCGAGCTCGGCGAGTCGCCGCTGCGTCAGCTTCATCGTGGGCGAGAGCGGGTCGTCGGGCACCTCAAGGTCCGCGACGATCGGCACCCACTCGTCGAGCAGCGACGGCAACATGCGGATCATCCGCGTCTTCGCCTGGCCGCGCAGGCCGAGGAAGAGCATGTCGTGCCGAGCGAACAGCGCGTGGGTGATCTGCGGGATGACGGTCTGTCGGTAGCCCTCGACGCCCGGAAAGAGGGTTTCGTTGGCACGCAGTTTTGTAATGAGGTTTTCGCGGAGCTCCTGCTTGACGCTGCGGTAGCGGTAGGGGGTTTGTTTGAGCTGGCCGAGCGTCGCGGCGGGGGGGTGCGGTTGCGAGTGGTGTTGCATGGTTGAGCGTAGGGCGCGTGGGGAGCTTGGGTACGCAAGAAAAAAATCGCTAAGACATCGAGGGGCCCAAGTCACGCCAAGCGAAGTGGGAATGAGTGGGGAAGTGCAGATGTCTTGCGAGATGATCTCTTGCCAAAGGTTCTACCTTGGCGGGCCTTGGCCCCCTTGGCGTCTTGGCGATTGAACGTTGAATCAGATCGTCCCCGACCAGTTGGCTGGGCACAGCAGCACTGGCAGGTCGGTTTGTCGGATAAGGTTGGCGGGCACATCGCCAGCGATGAGTCGCTTGAGCACGCCCTTGCCAGTGAGGCCCAGCACGATCATGGTGCAGTTCTTCTGGCGCGCGGTGTTGAGGATGGCCTTGGGCGTGTCGTCGGAGAAGAGCATGACGCCCTCGGCCTCGATGCCAGCGTCTTTCAACCCATCGACCAGCGTCTTGAGTGTCTGCTCGCCACGCTCGGTGGCGTCGGACTCGACTTCATCATCGTCGTGCAGTGTGGCGACGTGGGCGACAAGCGTCACCGCGTCCAGCCGTGTCGCCAGGTCGGCGATGGGCTTCACGAGCTTCTCACTGGCCCAAGGGCTGCTCACCGCGACCAACATCTTGCTGCGACTCAATCTGACTCTCCAGACCCCGGCCACTCGGACCACACCCAACCCACGGCCTGCACGATCGTTCAGCCAGAGCTCCAACCCGACCCGTGACAGCACACACACTCAAGCGAG
>DAIOEG010000381.1:1265-2219 GCA_036746415.1 Phycisphaera sp.
GCGACTCAACCTGCGTCTCCATACCCCCGGGAGGTGCCCCGGCCCGCACAAGCTTGACACGCCCGACAGGCCGAGCCACGCAGCATAACGACCACCGGGAACGCCGGTCAATCGCCGCCCGATTCCGTGCCGCCGCCCCCGCGCCGCGTCGGGCCAAAGACGAACCGCTGATACAGCAGCCCCAGCACGATCAGCGATGCACCCATGCCAAGGAAACTCAAGACACGCAGCAGCCCGTCCAGCGTCGCCGCGTCCACGAGGAACACCTTGCCCACCGCCAGCAGCATCACCGCCAGCGACGCGTACCGCAGCGCACCGCTGCGCAGCAGCAACCCGCTCAACAAAAGCCCCAGCCCCAGCAACACCCAAGCCAACGAGTATCCATACGACTCGGCCCGGCCCACATCGTGCTCGCTCAGCAGCATCTCGCCGCCCACAAACCCCTGCCGCACCGACAGCGTGACCCACATAAACAACAACACCAACGCCGCCACGCTCATCAATATCGACACACCTTGCTCGCCGCTGCGCCGCTCCCACCACGACAGCAACCCCGCCACCACCATCGGCAGCGCCATGCTGAACAACATCAAGTTGATGACAGGCCAATCACCCACCGAGCCGGCCGTCCACAACGGGTTGCCGATGAACTCCGAGCCAATCAGCGCAATCGCAACGCCCACCGCGAGCAGCCCCCGGCCCATGATCGACATCGCCTCCCTGGCGCGCAGACTTGCCCACGCAAAGCACACCGCGCCACAGCCTATCGTCACCGCCGCATAGGTCGCCCACTCAACGTGTGTGATGAGTCCAGCCCGGCCGCTCATCGGCGGGCCGACGTGGAAGGCGTTCCACACCGCGATCATCGAGCCGACCCACGCGAGAACAACACCAGCATGGGTCATCACATCGCCAACGGAATCGCCTCCGCGCGAGCACTTCAGGAGCGCCCCC
>DAIOEG010000382.1:0-2214 GCA_036746415.1 Phycisphaera sp.
CCGCGATGCTTGAAGCGGGCACCATCCGACGCGTCCGCCAGACCATGCTCAGCACATCACTCGCGCCCGGCGCGCTGGTCGCGTGGAAAGTCCCGCCCAGCCGACTGACCGAGGCCTTCGAGTGGATGATGAAGCACGACCCCTTCAGCGGGCACGTCGTGCTCCGCACCACCGACCGCGAGACCCCCGGAAGCTCATACCGGCTGTGGACGACGCTGAAAGTCCCGAGCCCATATTCGCTGGAGAAACACTGCGCGTACCTCGCTGAGCAGACCGGGGCTGAGGCGTTTCGGCCGCTGCCCGCGAAGAAGTTATTCGTGCTCGGCGTCGGCCACATGCGCCGCCGAGGCATGGAGCCCGGCTCGCGCACCGAGGAGCCCGGCCAGGTGCTCGACACCGAGCCGGTCACCCTCGACGACCGGCAGTGGCGCGTCCTCACCGCGCTCAAACGCGAGTTCGAGCCCGGCGAGCTCACGCCCGACCTCTGGAGCGCCCGCGCCACCGAAGCACGCGAGACACTCGACGCGTTTTATGAGGTTGCCGAGCAGTTGCAACAGCTCGGCGTGGTCGGGCGGTTCAGCACGTTCCTCGAGCACGTCAAGCCGTTGAAAGACGGCGACCGCGTCACCCGCTTCAACGCGCTGTTCCATTGGCGCGTGCCCAAAGGCCGGGAGATCGACGCGGGCAAAGAGGTCGGCCGACACCACTGCATGACGCACGGCTACTGGCGCGAGGGCGGCCCGGAGTTCGCCCACGTCAACGTCATGGGCGTCGCCCACGGCACGGAGAAAGACCTGGTCCTCGCACACAAAGCCGCGATCGACCAACACCTCGAAGAAGCCGGCATCACGGTCGATTACACCAACGTCTTCTGGGGCGGCCGAAGCGAGATTAAACCCAGCGAGATCAGCCCCTTCGCCTACCGCGACTGGTGCGCAGCGCGCGGCATCGATGCGCAGGAGATGAAGCGATGAACAGCCCCCTCGCCACGCCAGACATCGACGGCATCGCCAACGCGATCCGACACGAGATGGGTCCGCGTGTTGTTCGCATCGAGAGCATGGACCCCTTGATCGCAGAGATCATGCGTCGAAAGACACCGGCTCAAACACTCGAGATGGCGTTCGATACATACCGCACCGCCCGAGAGATGGTGGGTGCAACGGTCCGTCTTGACCACCCCGATGCCGACGACGCAACGGTTTCGCATGAAATCGCAAGGAGGATGTTCGGTGGACCTATCCGACTTTTTTCAGCTTGTCATCAGGCGCATTGAGACGCTGCGGATCCCGTACTTCGTCACGGGCGGCTTCGCCAGCATCGCCTACGGTGAGCCAAGGTTGACGTTGGACATCGACGTGGTGATCGAGATTAGCGGGGGCCACATCAAGCCGCTGTGTCAGGCGTTCCCACTGCCCGAGTTTTACCTGAGTGAAGACGCGATCCGTCACGCGTTACACCACGGCCAGATGTTCAACGTCATCCATCCCGAAAGCGGGTTGAAGGCCGACTTCATGATCTCGGCCGATACCGCGTTTGCCGAAGGCGGCTTCTTACGAGCTCGGCGCATCGAACCCATCGCCGGGTTCTCTGCGATGTTCGCAAGCCCCGAAGACGTGATCCTCAACAAGCTGCTGTTCGCACGCCAAGGCCTGCCGGACAGACACCTGCGCGATATCGCAGGCATCCTGCTCCGGCAGGGCGACGCGCTTGATTACCCGTTGCTCAATCACTGGGCCATGATGCTTGGCGTGACCGAGCTTTGGACACTGGTGCTCAAACACGTGAAACATGCCTGACCCCAAACGCTACAAGCTCACCCTCGCCTACGACGGCAGCGGGTTCCACGGATGGGCCAAGCAGCACCCGCCCGACCGAGAGCCCCTGCGCACCGTCCAGGGCGTCGTCGAACAAGCGCTCGTCGAGCTGCTCGAGCCCGAGCGTAGCAAGATCAACCTGCTGGGCGCTTCACGCACCGACGCCGGCGTGCACGCCCGCGCACAGGTCGCGCAGTTCGAGGCAAGCACCATGATCCCCACGCACCGCCTCGCGCAGGTGCTCTCGCACAAGCTGCCAGCGGATGTCGATGCCGTCGCGCTCGATGAAGTCCCGCGCGGCCACAACGGCTTCAACTGCATCGGCGATGTCACCAGCAAGCAATACCGCTACCGCGTCTACTGCGAACAGCACAAGCCGCTCTGGCTGCGGAACTAC
>DAIOEG010000383.1:0-2206 GCA_036746415.1 Phycisphaera sp.
GTCCTCTGCCCCGACGCTGCGCGACCTGTTGGACCAAGCACGGCTGAAGCTCGCCGACACGCCGCGTCGCGTCGTGGAGGTGCGCATCGACGACCTGCCAATGACCGCCGAGCAGATCGAGCGTCACCTCGACCAGCCCACGGGCGCGTCGGATGTGCGGTTGGTCTCTGCGGACGCGGTGGAGCTTGCGGTGGACACGCTCGACCAGGCGCATGCGCAGCTTGCGGCGGTGAACGACCTGCAGACCGATGCGTCGGAACTGTTGCAGAGCGATCGTTCAGCAGAGGCGTTTCAGAAGCTCGGCGAGGCGGTTATGGTGTGGGCCCGTGTTGCACAAGCCGTTGGCCAGGCCTGCGCGTTTACACACCTGCCCTTGCAGAATGTCCGTGTGGACGGCACGCCCGCGCTCGAACTCATGCAGGCCTTCGCCGTCAAGCTCGGCCAGCTCAAGCAGTCCCTCATCGACCGCGACGAGCTCGCGCTGGCCGATGCGCTGGCCCACGAGTGGCCGCCGCTGGCCAAGCAGTGGTCGGGCCTGATCGACACGCTGATCCGCGACATCGAAGCTGGATCGTAGACTGCTGAATGAACTACGGAGACACGGGGGCAACGAGCGTGCGACGACTCATGTTGCTTGATTGCGAGCATCGTTTGGGTGTCGGCTGCGCGATTGCTTGGCTTGGTATTGTTCACAAACCTCGAAGGCACGGTGTGCCTCCGCATCGGAGGTCATCACGGCTTAAATTCGCGCGTCCGCATGGACCGGCGAGTGATCTCGCTGGCGACGTGGGGGGTCACTCGTGATTTTCAATCTCTGGATCGGCCGGGCCGATAACAAGGAAAGCTGCGTGCGTGTGCCCTGCGTGTGTAAACCTTTGCAACGGTTTGCGGGCTCTTGCCGAAGCCCGGAGCCCGATGATGGACACACTTTGGTTGAAGTCGATCCGCGAGGAGCGTTCCTACGTGATGTGTGGCGGCGGGCCCCGGTCGCTGGTAACGCTCGGGCTGATGAAGCAGGCGGGGGCGCTTGGCAACGCGACGCTTCTGCACGTTGCAGACGGTCGGCGGTCGGGGCGTCGTCGGCTGGAGCACGTGCGGCGTCAGGCGGATTTTTTTGCGATCGAGCGTGTGAAGGAGTTGGCGCTGCCGACGCTCTATGACAACGGACGATCGACCGAGGCGGACGGGACGCCCCGTGCGGTGCTGGGGTGGTCGCAGTTGTTGGTGACGGTGGCGTCGCACGCGGCGCGGACGGGTGTGTCGCGGGTGGTTTGGCCGGTGGCGTGTGATGGGGATGCGTTGAAGACGGCGCAGGCGATGGAAGTGTTGACGCTGGTGCAACACATGTCGCTGGCCGAGGGCATCGGTGGTCTGCGGATCGATACGCCGATGTTGTCGCTGCACGACAAGCAGGTCATCGAGCTGGGCGTGCGTCTGGGCGTGTCGTGGTCTGCTGCGTGGGTGTGTGTGCAGGACGGGGCGACGGGCTGCGGCGCGTGCATTGGTTGCCGTCGCAAGTGGAAGGCGATGGAGTTGGCGGGTGCGCGTGATGATGTCGCGGCGCGGCCGGGCGGTCGGTTGATGCGCGCAGCGTGAACCACCTGTTTGTTCTGTAAAGGTTTCAAGCGCTTTTGATCAGGTGTTCCAGTGCGCCTTGTTGTGACAATTGCAGGAGCTCGGCCCGTTTGCGGATGCCGAGTTTGCGGTAGAGCGATTTGGTGTGGGAGTGGACGGTGTTTTGCGATCGGTTGAGGTCGGCTGCGGATTGTCGGACGGTCCGGCCGGCGAGGAGTCGTTGCAGCACGCGCCGCTCGGATGCGGACAGGGGGGGTTGTTTGCGCGGGGTGTGCGGGTGGGCGTCGGTTGCGGTGTGTGTGTCGATCATGCTGCGTGCGATGTGGGGCTTGATCTGCGTGAGGGCGTCGAGCAGGTGGGGCTCGAACGGCTGCTGGCCGGGCGATCGGGTGAGTAGCGCGTGGAGCACGCCGTGGTCACAGTGCGCTTCGAAGCACAGCGCATCTCCATCGCCGTGGCGCGCCGGCCGGTGATAAACGTGCCGACTGCCCGACGGTGTGTCGCACGTTGGGTTGTCGTTCGGTTGTGCGGTGGATGTCCAGCGAGCCCACACGCCGTCGGCCTCGCAAAGCTGTGCGAGGGCCTCTGCCGCACGGGTCAGGCGGGCGTGGGCCGGGCTTGCGAGTTGTTC
>DAIOEG010000384.1:0-1927 GCA_036746415.1 Phycisphaera sp.
GTCGGCGGTGTTGACCAGATCGAACGTGTAGCCGTTGAACGACGACGTCAGCCCGCTGTAGCTGCGCTGGATGTCCAACGCCGAGACGCTGGAGAGCGACACGGGCTCGGTCATCGTGGGTTTGGACGCGGGCTTGGTGTCGCTGTCCGCAGGTTGAGACTTGCAACCCGCGAGGGTGGCCAGAACGATCGCAAAAGACGGCAGGAGCAGAGCGGTACGTGTCATGGCAAGTTCCCCAATGGAGGCGTGTCAGTTGATCGCAGTCACCATAGCCGATGCGCGACGCGACGGCCAGTGCCCGCCTCATGTGGCTTGCGTCAACGGCATCATCGCACGTTGATGTAGACACCCCGCGCACAAGGTAGACCCATGCCCATTGAAGACTCCCAAGCCCGAGCGATCGCTGCCATCTGTCTGCACGCCGCGCTGGCCGACGGCGGAACAACACCGCAGGAACGCGATCGCTTGACGCGGGTGTTCTCGACCGTGGATGAGCAGGAGCGCAGCGATGTGTATCAAGAAGTGGTGATGGGTGGCGTTGCGATTGAAAGCGCGGTAGCGGAGCTGCAGGACCCGGCGGTGCGGACGATGGCGTACGACATGGCCGTGGGCGTGTGCGAGGCCGACGGCGTGACGAGCGAGACGGAGCTCGCGTTTTTGAGCAAGCTCAAGACGCTGCTCGCCATCGACAGCGCCTATGCGAGTCGAACCCTCAAGCAGGGCGAGGCGATCGCCAGCGCGTTGGACCAACCCGCCGCGGCGGGTGCTGCGACGACGGCGATGACGGCCCCGCCGGTGATCGCGGTGGGTGCGGGCGCGGCGGTTGCTTCGGCGGTGGACCCGGCATCGGCAGAGGTCGATGGCATGGTGCTGCGCTACGCGATCGTCAACGCGGCGATCGAGCTCTTGCCGCAAGACCTGGCGACGGTGGCGATCCTGCCGATGCAGATGAAGATGGTGTACCGCGTGGGCAAGCGGCACGGGCACGAGCTGTCGGCGGGTCACATCAAGGAGTTCCTGGGCGTCTTGGGCGTGGGCATGACTTCGCAGGTGCTGGAGGGGTATGCCCGCAAGCTGCTGGGCAAGATGGCTGGCCGGGCGCTTGGCAAGACCGCGGGCAAGCTGGCGTCCAAGGCGACGGGGTCGGCGATGACGTTCGCCACGACCTACGCGCTGGGCATGGTGGCCAAGCGGTACTACGCCGGCGGCCGATCGCTCTCGGGCCTTGACCTCAAGGGCCTGTTCCAGTCGTCCGCCGAGCGCGGCAAGGTGTTGTACGAGCAGCACGCCCCGCAAGTCACCCAGCAGGCCTCGGGCCTGGACATGATGAAGGTGATGGATTTGGTGCGCGGCAAGCAGGCGGTGTGAGGGGCAGCGAGTGAGTGGTGAGTCGGGCTGCGTGAGTCGGGGTCAGACAACGCAGCTGCGACGAACGGTTCGCGTCACTTCACCCGACTTACGACTCACGACTCATCACTCACGCTTTCCGCACCAGCACCATGCCGTGGAACGCCCGGCCTTCTTTGCGATACTTGCGTTCGAAGTTGGTGCCGACGAGCTCGCCTTCGCCGGCGCTTGGGGGTGTGACGAAGGGTTGGCGTTCGAACAGGTCGGCAACGAGGGCGGCGTGTTCTTCCATCCACGCGAAGTAGTCGGCGTGGTCGGTGGCGAGGCGGACCTCGCCGGTGCCCGGTCCGTGTGGGGTGATGAGGAGCTTGTGGAGCTCGCGGAGGATGGGTTCCTGGACGGTTCGGCGTTTGTGATGCCGGGCTTTTGGCCAGGGGTCGGGGAAGTAGATGTGGATGCGTCGGAACGTCTGGTTGGGCGCGTGGACCTGGATGAAGTCGATGGCGTCGTGCCAGAGGATGCGGGCGTTGGGCAGGGCGTGGCGGCGGAGTCGGTCGGCGGCGTAGCGCCAGAAGGGGAA
>DAIOEG010000384.1:1937-2181 GCA_036746415.1 Phycisphaera sp.
ATTCGATGCCCAGGAAGTCGATGCCCGGCTCGAGGGGCGCTTGCTGGACGAGGAAGGTCCCCTTGCCCGAGCCGATCTCGAGGTCGATGGGCCGGTTCGGGTCTGGCTGGAACCCAAAGAGTGCCCTCAGGGTGTCGGGCGTGAGGCGCTTGGGGTGTGTCGCAGGAAGGGGGGATGCAGACCCGAGGGTCTCAAGGGCGGGGGTTGGTGCTGGCGGGAGGTGGTCTCGGTTGAAGCCGTAGTG
>DAIOEG010000385.1:0-2178 GCA_036746415.1 Phycisphaera sp.
GAGCGCGCAAATCCAGTGGTGCCGGGGGTGATGCAATCCGATATTCCACGCACGGCCCGCGCTTTGGCGCGTCGGCCGTGGCTGTGGTGTCACGCAACGTGGCCCACTCAAACGGCCTTGGAACAAAAGGTTTTTGAGATGTCCACCACAAAGAGCCCCAATCACTGGAAGGTGCAGGGCACCGGCAGGGTCCATTGCAGCGCGTGTCAGACGGCCATCAGTCTGCGCGGGGTGCAGCCGCTCACACGACAGAGCTGCCCCAAGTGCGGCGAGGCGTTCTGGGTGCCGTGTTACCTGGGCGACCGTTATCTGTTGAACAAGCCGCTGGGCAAGGGACGGACGTCGCTGGTGTGTTCGGGGTACGACACGGTGATGGATCGTCTGGTGGCGGTGAAACTCGTGCGGTCCGATACGGGCGATCAGTCGGCAGCGTGGAAGCACGCGCAGATCGAGGGGACGCTGCTCGCGCGGATCAATCACACCAACGTCGTGCAGACATATCTGCTGTCAGACAACCGCGACCAGCCATTCATCGTGATGGAGTTTGTAAACGGGCTGGATGTCCGTCGTGCGGTGCGTGAGCACGGCCTGATCTCTCCGCTGCGTGCGGTGCACCTGCTGCACGGCGCGGTGTCGGGGCTTCGTGCGGCGCACGAGGTGGGGCTGATGCACCGCGACCTGGACCCGGGCAACCTGATGGTGACCAGCAGCGGGGTTGCGAAGCTCATCGACTTTGGGCGATCGGCCGAGTTGCAGGTCGGCGCTTCGGGCGACGACGTGACGCATGAGCAGGTGGGGTTCCTTTCGCCCGAGGCGCTGCTGGGGATGCAGATGGACCTGCGGTCGGACCTGTATGCGCTGGGCGCGACGCTGTTCTACGCGCTCACGGGCAAGGTGCCGATGCCGCGTGAGCGCAGCAAGCGACTGGCGTACGACCCCTGGCGGCTGCGCCCGACCTACGCCCGCAAGGTCCGGCCTGATGTGCCGGGGCTGCTGGCGGACACGCTGGACTGGATGATGAAGCCGATGCCCGATGGCAGGCCCTCAACCCACCGCCGGCTGCTCAGCCACCTCGAGCAGATCGAGCCGATCATCGCGCAGGATCAGACGTTGAGTAGCGCCGCGTGAGTTCAACATCAACTGGCGTTTTTGCAATGTGGCAATGCCATTTAGCTGCGGGGCTTGCCCCGCGCGTGCTTGGCCGACCCGCGATGCGCGGCCCGAGGGCCGCGGCTAAATCGAAGCGGGGTTTGATCGTGCGATGTCTTCTTGCAGCATCTCGCGGAGTTGCTGTGTGACGGGGCCGACGAGGCCGGCGGCGATGGCGGTGCGTTCCACACGCGTCACCGGCAGGACGCCCCAGCCACTGTTGGTCAGCATCGCCTCGTCTGCTTCGAGCAGGTCGGTCACGGTCAACATCCGACGCTCGACCGTCAGCCCCATCGACTCTGCAAAGCCCAGCAGCACGCCCCGCGTCACGCCCGGCAGCACCGGTGAGGGCAACGCGCCCTCGACCTCTTCACCGCGCGCGATCGGCGTGAGCACGCGGTCGCCCTTGACCAACAACAGGTTGCTCACCGCGCCGCCCGCGAGGTGGTTGGTCACGCTGAGCACGATCGTCTCCGCTGCGGCCAGCGCGGCGGCCTGTCGCAGTGCTCGCAGACGTGCCCAGTAGTTGAGCGTCTTGTGCGCAGCGGTGGGGTCGAAGGGGTTCGCGAGCGGGCCGTGGACGGTGACGGCAACGCCGTCGGTGAAGGACGCGGGGTCGTAGACGGTGGGCGGCGCGGGCACGATGACGATCGTGGGCACGACGTGGGCGCGCAGCTCATCGGGCGCAGGCCGCAGGAGCGACAGCGTGCCGGGCGTGAGCGTGAGACGCAGGCGGGCGTGGGTGAGCTGGTTGTGGTCGATGGTCTGCTGGACGGCCTGTGCAAGCGGCGCTATTTCGAGACGCGGGAACAGGCCCAGCTCGATCGCGGAACCGGCGAGGCGCTGGAGGTGTTCGTCGAGGCGGTACGCCCGGCCGTGGTGGCATTGGAAGGTCTCGAAGAGGCCCACGGCGTGTTGGAAGCCGGCGTCGTGGGCTTGGAGGTGCGGTTGACCGGGCGGGATGAACTGGCCGTTGTGGTAGGTCTGCATGGGGCACGCGGGTGTTGGCGGTGGGCGGGTGGTGGGTGA
>DAIOEG010000386.1:0-2174 GCA_036746415.1 Phycisphaera sp.
CGCGTCAGGCCCTGGCCCTGGAGCTTGAGCACGACGCCCTGGAAGATCTGGACGCGTTCCTTGGTGCCTTCGATGATGCGGTAGTGGACGTCAACGGTGTCGCCGACGTGGATGGGGGGCAGGTCCTTCTTGAGCTGCTTGGACTCGACAACGCTGATCAGGGCAGAGGTCATGGCGATTACCGTAAAGGGCGGGGGACAAACGAGCGGTCCAACGGGACCAAAACCCGCGTCGCCGCGAGTCGAGCCGAATAATGTAACAAAGCCCGCCGAGGGATTCAACAAGGGGACGGCCCGCCCGCATCACCGCCCGCCAAACGCCTCGGGAAACACCACCGTCCCGCCCGGCACGTCGGCCGTTGGCCGAAGGTTGAGCACCATCAAGACACCTCGCTCGCCCGGCCCGACGCAGCGTGTGACAAACGAGGGCCCCGCCACCTCAAACCCCATGGGCCCGAAAAACGCCGGCTCGCCCACGACGAACAGCCGCTTCGCCGCCGCCTGCTGGCTCTGCCGGATCGCCTCCCGCACGAGCGCCCCGCCCACGCCCCGGCCTTGCCACAACCCGTCCACACACACCGGCCCCAGCCCCAGCAAACCACGCACCCCCATCTGCTCCCCGTGCGACAGCGACCACAGCCCCGCCAGCCCCGAGACGTGCTCCGACTCGCCCGCCAACGCGCGCCACTGCGCCACCGCGTGCTCGCGCTGCGCAACGTCCTCAAACGCCGACGCCACCACCGACTCAAGCCCCGCGTGCTCGCTCGCATCCGACTCGCGCAGCGTCACGACCGATGCCTGTCGATTCGCACCGCCGCCATCCGCGCCGAGCAGGTCAGGCCGGCGCTCCCGCGTCCTCTGCTGGGCCTGCTCGCGTCGCCACGCCGTGATCTGCCCGTGGTGCCCGGACATCAGCACCGCAGGCACCGCGCGCCCGCGCCACTCCGCCGGCTTGGTGTAGTGCGGGTGGTCCAGCAGCCGACCCGCGCCGGGGCTGAAGCTGTCGTTCGTCGCCGACTCCGCGTGCCCCAGCACCCCTGGCAACAGCCGGACCACCGCATCAATCACCACCATCGCCGCCAGTTCGCCGCCCGAGAGCACAAAGTCGCCCACGCTCACCTCGTCCAGCCCGCCGTCCTCACGCAGCGCGTCGAGCACCCGCTCGTCCAGCCCCTCGTAATGCCCGCACATCAGAAGCAGCCGGGGCGACTGCGCGAGCTCTTCCGCGACGCGCTGCGTGAACGGCCGCCCCTGCGGCGAGAGGAACACACGCCGCGCCCGTGCCGCGTCCATCGCCTCGATCGAACGCACCGCCGACCACACCGGCTCGCACCCCATCACCATCCCTGGCCCGCCGCCATACGCCGGCCCGTCGACCTTGCGGTGCTTCTCGTCCTCCGACCAGTCCCGCAACTGATGCGCATGAAACGACACGACCGCCTCACGCACCACGCCCGAGCCCTTGTCCAAAACCGCCTCCGATGCCCGCCGCAAAATACTCGCCCCCAGCACCCCCGCAAACATTTCAGGGAACAACGTCAAAATATCGATCCGCATCGCCATGCCGACACAGTAACACCCCCGCAACACCACACGATCCTGTCACGAAGTAGCCGGCGGGTTCGCTTGCAGGTCCGTGCGGCCCACGTCGATCGGTGCGGTGTTGACCACCGACTCAATCCCGCGCGGCAAGCAAGACAAGACAAGCGCACCGCATCATGTCCATAGCCACGACCTGACAAGTCGCGGCTACTAGAGAAACACGCATCGGTGCGCGAACACAGGCATCAAAGACCTCCACCGCGCGCTTTGCTGCTTCGTCTCTTCGTGGCCCCAAACAAGACGCCTCAAGAACCCTGCGACTGCAACGCCTCCAGCTCGGCCCATCGGTCGTAGAGCGTCTGCACGCGCAGCTGTGCTTCGCTGAGTTGGATGCACACCGCCGTGAAGGCCGTGTGGTCGGCGATGGTCGCGGGGTCGCTGCAGCGCTGGGTGAGTGATGCGGCGCGGGCCTCGGCTTCGTGGATGGCGTCTTCGATGCCGTCCAGCTCGCGCTGCAGTTGATAGCCGAGCTTCTTGGGGGGCGATGGCTTGCCGGGCTCCTGCGGTTTGGCGGCGAGCTTCGCGTTTGCGGCGCTGCGAGGGTTACTTCGGGGAAGGAAGTTGCTACTAGAT
>DAIOEG010000387.1:0-2166 GCA_036746415.1 Phycisphaera sp.
GAGCAGCTGTGCCCCGGCCACGAACACCGGAACGGGTGACCCCTTCACGTTCGACGTCGCGAAGTCGATCGTCTGCGACTGCTGCCGGGCCAGGCGGGTGATCACCGACGTCGGCAGCGTGAAGGAACAACCCCACCGCCTGCTCGATCCCCGTCCGCAACCGACTCGCCCCGCCGTCCGCCTCCCCCAGATCACCCGGCCCCGCAAGAGCATAAGCGCCCTCCGAGAAACCCATCCACACCACGCGTCGCTGCCCCGGCCCTGCGCGTCCCGCAGGTCTTCCACCTGCATGGAAGCGGAGCGGTCGACCAACATCACCAGCACATCCGGCTCCACCCGCTCGTCCGTCCGCACCACCGCCGGCCCGCACAACAACCACACCACAAACACCAGCACCCCCACCCGCACCCCCGCCAACGCCAACCGCCACGACCGCGCCCCCACCATCCGGTGATACGCCCAAGCCCCCCCGCCAACCGCCAACAGCACCACCAACAACCACCCCCAGCCCGGCAACGGCCGTTCCAACGCAAACTGCACCGAGCCCTCGCCCAGCGACACCTCCCGCAACCCCAGCAACGCATCCAAAAATGTCCAAAGCGTCGTCATGACCCACAGCGTAGCCGCCCCCACACAAACCCACGGAGCCCACGCTGCAAAGCCCACGCTGCGCAGCTGCGTGGGGTCCGCACCAACATCCACCCCACACAGCAACCCCAGACAGCTCACCAGGGTCGCAGTGTGGGCCTCGCGATGACGACAGGGCAGTTGTTGCGATCACTTCGCGCTGGTGTACAGCTCGTTGACCTTGTCCCAGTTGATGATGCCGAAGAACGCTTCGATGTAGTCGGGTCGGCGGTTCTGGTAGTTCAAGTAGTACGCGTGCTCCCACACGTCGAGCGCGAGGACGGGCGTGCCCATCTCGCTGCCGAACATGAAGGGGTGGTCCTGGTTGGGCGTGGAGGTGACGTGGAGCTTGCCGTTCTTGACGCACAGCCACGCCCAGCCCGAGCCGAAGCGGTTGGCGCCGGCGTCCGCGAACGACTTCTTGAACGCGTCGAACCCGCCCAGGTCGGTTTCGATCGCCGACTTGATCTCACCGCCGAGGGTCGAGCCACCGGGCTTGAGAAGCGACCAGAACAGCGCATGGTTGATGTGCCCGCCGCCGTTGTTGCGGACCGGGCCGGCGAGGTCTTCGGGCTTGGCGACGGTGACGATCTGCTCGATCGTTTTGCTCGCGTGCGCGGTGCCTTCGATCGCGGCGTTGAGCTTGGTGATGTAGGCCTGGTGGTGCTTGGTGTGGTGGATCTCCATCGTCTTGGCGTCGATGGCGGGTTCGAGGGCGTTGTAGGCGTAGGGCAGGGTCGGGAGGGTGAAGGCCATGGGAACGTTGCTCCGTTGAGTGGGTGAATCGGGTGTGTAAGAAGTCGAAGACGTTGTCTGCGCCTGCGCGTGAGCGTGGATGCCAAGCGTGGCCAACCCTGCGTAACCGATCGAACGCTTCAGGGTGTCTCGTCGCGTGATCATGGGGTCTCTCCAATACGACCGCTCGCATCCGCAAGGGACTGTGACAGTAGCCGGGCTTTGCAATTGTTTCCAACGTGATCGCAAAACTGTCAAAGCTGCATGAAAACACGATGAAACGTCCCGGTCCTGCATCAACGCCTCAAATTTGCATTGAAACCGGTCGGGTTTCATCGCATTTTAGAACAGACTCATTGAAATACCCGTTGTCGGGGAATCCCTCGGAAATGCGGGGAACAATCCGGGCCTTTCGAGCGTATTCACTGTGGCCCGGTATGGATTTCGACCCTGACCCACGGAAGGTAAAGGACGCCATGGTTGCCTTGATGATTTCACAATCGCAGACCCACTCCCCCGCGTCAGCCGAGCAGGGGCCGGCGGCGTTGCCCGTGCGCGTGCGCGGCTTGTCGGACGAGGACAAGGCGCTGCTCACCCGGCTGCTCTTGACGCCGTATGACTTCATGGCCCAGGACCAGTTTAAGGTGCAGCACGCGGTGGCCGAAGCCGAATGGGTGACGCTGCTGTTTTTTGTCGGGTTGTTTGTGCTGGTGGGTGGGTTGGTGAAGGTGGGCGTGATTGCCTGGCTTTCCGACGTGGTGCTGCACGCCACCGAAGGCAACCTGGAACACATCATGCTGATGA
>DAIOEG010000388.1:0-2142 GCA_036746415.1 Phycisphaera sp.
TGCCCGCGAAGGCCCACGCGCAGATCGAGCACGCGCAGCACCTTCCGCTCTTTCAGATGATCGCCAAGAACGTCGGCATCCGACGCGCCTGCGGTGAGTACATCCTCGCCACCAACATCGATGTGCTGTTGAGCGACTCACTGATGCTCGCGCTGCGCAGCGGCGCGATGCACCCTCAGCGCATGCTCCGCTGCGACCGCCACGACGTCACGCCACACCCCACGCGCGACATGCGCATCATGCACCGCCTCGAATGGTGCAGGCACCACGTCGTCCGCATCAACGAGCGCATGGGCTCCCGACGACTCGACACCGGCGACTTCCACCGCATCTATTGGGACGCTTCGCCACGCGTGAAACTGCTGGAAACGCTGCAGGACCTGCGCATGGTGCCCACCGTCACCCGGCCGCGCCTGCACACCAACGCCTGCGGCGACTTCACGCTGCTACACCGTGACGCGTGGACACACCTGCGCGGCTACGCGCAGTGGCCGATGTACTCGATGTACCTCGACGGCCTCTTGTGCACGGCCGCTCACGTCGCGGGCTACCGCGAGAAGTTCCTCCCGCCGCCGGCGGTGTGCTACCACCTCGAACACGACCTGGGGTCGGGCTGGAGCCCCGAGGGCGAGTCGGCGTTGAACAAGCGTCTGAGCGATCGCGGCGTGCCGTGGATGAGCCACGACCGCTACCACCAACACTGTGTCCGCATGCGGCGCGAGCGTGCGCCGCTGATCACCAACGATGAGAACTGGGGACTGGCCGATGCAAGTCTTGACGAAACCAACAACACACACGGGGCTGCTGACGCCGTTGCCGCCTGATCGCCGAAGCGCAGCGCCCAAGGCGATCAACCTCTATGGCGACCGCCACATCGAGTGGTCCTGGCTCGCTGCGCACCTGCCCGAGGCGCCGACAGACCGCGTGCCACGCCTGCTCGACTTTGGCGCAGCTGACTCGTGGGTCCACATGATCGCGGTGCACCGTGGTTACGACGTCACCATCGTGGACCTCGAAGCACACGATCGGCCGATCGTCGAGCCGCGCGTCAGCACGATCGTGGGCGACGTGCGCGAGGCGTCGTTGCCTGCCGACACGTACGACGCGGTGTTCAACTGCTCGGCCATCGAGCACGTGGGCCTCGTCGGCCGGTACGGCGTGCGCGCGGAACACGAGACCGACGGCGACCTGCACGCGATGCGGGTGTTGCGGCGCGCGATGCGACCCGGCGGCGTCATGCTGCTGACGATCCCCATCGGGCTCGACGCGCTCTTCATGCCGATGTGCCGGGTGTATGGCGAAGAGCGGCTGCCCCGATTGCTCGAGGGGTTCACCGTTGTACACGGGCGTTACTGGCTTAAAAACAACGAGAATCGCTGGTGTGGCGCTCCGCGTGAAGAGGCGCTGCGGTTCCCCTGTGATGCGGGCGACCCGGACTGGCGTCGCAACGTGTACGGCCTTGGCTGCTTTGTCCTGCGCAAGTGACCCCTTGGGAATGGTGCGACGATGCTGACGTTCTTCACGATGCCCAAGCCGTTTGTCGGTCACATCGGCGTGATCCAGCGCAACGCGATCCGCAGCTGGGTGGCGCTGGGCGTGCGCGTCGTGCTCATCGGCGATGAGCCGGGCGTGGCCGAGGCGGCATCAGAGCTGCGCGTCGGGCACGTGCCGACCGTCGAGCGCAACGCCTACGGCACGCCGCTGCTCCACAGCGTGTTCGCGTCGGTCGAGTCGTTCGATCGCGAAGCGACTCACTTCAACTACATCAACGCCGACATCGTGGTGCTTGATGACTTCACGCACGGCTTCAAGGCGCTCGTCCACCGCAAGCGGCGGTTCCTCATGGTCGGCTGCCGGACCAACTATGAGCAGCAGGGCGACCTCGACCTTACATCGCAAGGTGTCCAGTCGTTGCGCGCACACGCGGCGCAGCACGGCAAACCGCAGGGCCCCGCGTGGATCGACTACTTCGTCTACCCGCGCAACCTCTGGGGCCCGCTCCCGCCGTTCGCGGTCGGGCGGTTCTCGTGGGACAACTGGATGATCTACCGAGCGCGCGAGTTGCACGTGCCCGTTATCGATGCCACGCCCAGCATCCTTGCGCTGCACCAGAACCACGATTACGCCCACGCCGGTGGACGC
>DAIOEG010000389.1:0-1415 GCA_036746415.1 Phycisphaera sp.
TCAGCCGCGGCCTTGACCTGTTCGACGCGCGGCGTGTTCCTGGTCGTGGCGGTGGGGATTCCCAGTGTGGAAGCGGCGTTGACGGAACTGGCGGACTGGCCGACAGTGGAACCGAGGTAGAAGGCGTTCATGCCGTAGTGGACCTTGGCCCAGTTGACCGCCGAACCGCCCTGCTGGGGCACGGTCTTAGTCAGGTCTAGGTCGGCGAGGTGCTGTGGGTTCGTCACGTTGAAGCTTGGGCAGATAAACGCCGCGATCGTGCCCAGGTACTGGTCCCGCCCCAGCCGAGACGCCCAAGTGAACGCTGGAGGCGCTCCGCGGAGCGGTATCGTCCGGAGTGTGTTGGTGAACGTCTGCCCCGTCCACGGCGAGCGGTACGGGATGTAGAAGTCCTTGTTGTCCGAGGTGTACGCCAACGCCGCGATACCGATCTGCCGCAGGTTGCTCAGGCACGCGCCGGCCTGCGCCGTCTTGCGGGCCGCGCCCAAGGCGGGGAGCAGGATGCCCACAAGTAGCGCGATGATCGAGATGACCACCAACAGTTCAATCAATGTGAAAGCGCGACGGGACGGGCCGTGAGGCATGGATCGATCTCCTGAATGACATCAAAAACGGCGATGCAGATGAGTCGCGGGTTCCGGCGGACATGACAACAACAAGCGGGCAGGGGAGTTGCGAAGATTATAGAAGAAATCGTCATGAACTCCAAACGCCGCGTTGCCAGCGTGGTGCACGGATCCAGCCAGCCTGTCAAAGCTGCAACAATCTTTCTCGCAGCGATTGACTCGGCCTTCGCTGCCGACATAATCCAGTTGTCAGGTCAGGGTCATGCGGTGCGACGACGAGGCACGCCGCATAACACCTGCCGACCGCCGGCGATCGCAAGACTCCCCGGAGTCTGACGAAAACTGGCGTTGTGCCCCGCGAGTCGTCGTGGGGCGAAAACACTTCGGCGGCTGCTGTTGGTCCCCGGTGCATCGGTCGAGATGCCGGCCCGACAGGCAGTGACGGCTGAAACACCCCTCGTCAACGAAAGGAGCGTGGTCCAGTGTCAGATTACCTGTGTAGCAAGCCGTGCAATATGTTCGCTCAAGTTGAAACCCAACCCGCCTGCGGACGTGTTCGCACGGAGCAAGCCGAGCTGCGCTGAAGCAGTTCGACGGAGCTGCCGTCGAGTGCAGCTCGAGAATCGACCGATTCTCCTACGGCTCACCCCGGAATTCCGGGGTGAGTTTTTTATTGGGGTGGGTATGGTAGGTACGGGGAAAGCCCACGCAGCTTCGCAGCGTGGGCTTTGGGGCATTGATTCAGGTGCGGATGTGGCCGTTGCCTTGGACGATCCATTGGGTGGTGGTGAGGTCTTGGGCGCCCATGGGGCCTCGGGCGTGGAGTTTGTCGGTGGAGATGCCGATCTC
>DAIOEG010000389.1:1425-2124 GCA_036746415.1 Phycisphaera sp.
CGCTGAATCGAGTCGAGCAGTTGATCATCGCGTTGGCGGTGTCGACGGCTTGTGTGAAGTGGTGCGCTGCCTGGAGGTCGGTGGTGACGATGGCGTCGGTGTGTCGGCTGCCCCAGCGGTTGATGTGGCGGGCGGCGTCGTCGAGCGAGTCGACGACGCGGACGGCGAGGATCATGTCGAGGTACTCGGCGGCCCAGTCGGCGTCGGTCGCGGGCCTGGCGCTTCGGCACACGGCCAAGGTGCGCGTGTCGGCGCGTAGCTCGACACCAGCGCTCTCGAGCGCGTCGCAGAGGCGTTTGAGCAGGCCGGTGTCGAGGTGCGCTTTGTGGACGAGCAGGGTCTCGGCGGCGTTGCACACGCCGGTGCGCTGGGTCTTGGCGTTAAGAATGATGGCCTCGGCCATGTCGTGGTCGGCGTGCTGGTCGATGTAGACGTGGCAGTTGCCGGTGTAGTGCTTGATGACGGGGATGCGGGCTTGTTCGACGACGGCGCGGATGAGCGACTCGCCGCCGCGCGGGATGCACAGGTCGAGCAGGTCGTCGTACGAGAGCAGGTGCGACAGCGCCGCGCGGTCAGTGGTGTTCACCAGTTGCACGGCTTCCCCCGGAAGTTGCGCTTCGCGCAGGCCGCGTTGCACGCAGTCGGCGATGGCGGTGTTGGAGTGGATCGCTTCCTTGCCGCCGCGGAGGATGGTCGCGT
>DAIOEG010000390.1:0-777 GCA_036746415.1 Phycisphaera sp.
GCGTGCGGAGCTCGACGAGCTGCGCGACTTTGCGCAGCACGGCGTTGACCATGCCCGGCGACTTTCCGCCGATGTGCTCCTTGGCGATCTCGACGGATTCATCGAGCACGGCAAACGCGGGCTGGCGGTCCATGAAGAGCAGTTGAGCCGACCCCGCAAGCAGTGTGGCTCGCAGCGCCGGCCGGGCCTGCGAGACGGGGCGCTGGGTGAAGCGGTCGAGGATGTATTCGAGGGTCTGCCAGCGTTGCAGCACGGTGCGCTCGATGGCGGTAGCCAATGCGCGGTCGCGTGGCGAGAGGTCGGCTGACGCTTCGCGCGCATCGCGGACCTCGACGGGCACATCGGGGAACGCCTCCGCGGCTGACTTCAGGTTGTACACCGCCCACGCTCTGGCTGACCACTGCATCGGCGCAGCATATGCCCTCACACGGGCAGCACGTCGAAGCCGCTGCCATCGGCAAGGCGGTCGGTGTGGAAGTCGGAGTCCAACGTCATGACCCACCGGATGCCGACCTGCTGCGACAGCCCGCAGAAAGCTGCTTCGGCGTAGTCAGCCGGCAAGTCTTAATCCTGCTTCTGATACTTCGCTATCCATCGGTCAGACTCGATGGTTTGAGGGATCACGCTGAGCATCCCGCGCTCGATCAACCGCACGAGTGGTTCGATGGTCTGTCTTGCATCCCGAGCGATCCGGTGGCTGGTTTCCGCCATAACCGCTTCACAGGTGAGCATGGGCATCGGGACGAGATCAACCCATCAGGCAACGAGCCGGTGCTT
>DAIOEG010000390.1:787-2107 GCA_036746415.1 Phycisphaera sp.
AGCCCGCTTCTTGCGGTGGTCTTGCTGCTTGGGCTGACGCGGATCGAGGAGTGCGTCAAGCGCGCTTGTTTCAATGATGACGGCGTTTCGAGGAATCAAGGCCAAAGGCGTTCTTCTCTAAAAACTCATCGACGCGTGTGGCAAGGTCTGTGGCATCAAACGTCACGCTTCCGATGATGCTGGCGTGGACCATCGCCTAATAGTTGCTGGGGCGTTGATCGCTTTCGTATCGAGCCGATCGGGCCGACTGCCTGCACGAGCAGATCGTGGACGACCTCGAACACCGGCCGTCCGGTTTCACGGCTGATGGCGATGAGCTTGTCGTGGTCGGCTTCCAAGACGTCGATCGCTTGGGTCATGCAAAACCTGCGCTGAGCGTATTGAAATGTTTTTTGAAGCCGCGCGTCACGCCGGCTGGTGTGTGGGGTCGAGTGCCTTGCGGACCTCGTCGAGGAACTGCTCGACCTTGAAGGGCTTGAAGAGCACGCCGGCGAGGCCGTCCTGTGTGGCTCGGACGATCGAGTGGTTGGGGTCGTAGCCGAAGCCGGTCATGAGCAGGACGGGCGTGCCCTCTCGGCGGCGTTGCGCGGCGGCATAGATCTCGTAGCCGTTGCGGTAGGGCATGCGGATGTCGGAGATGATCAGGTCGTACACCTCGCCCTCGAGCAGCGTGCAGGCCTCGTAACCGTCTTTGGCTCCCGAGACGACGCAGCCGTGTTTGGCGAGCACATTCTTGATCGTTGCGCGGATGTTGGGCTCGTCGTCGGCTACAAGGATGCGCTTACCGCTGAGGACCGGGTCGTCCGGGCGGTCGGCCAGGTCGTCGCAGCCGATGACGCGATTGGGCCCCGACGCAGCGTCGCGGATCGTCCGGCGGATGCGGCCCACGCCGTCGCAGATCCGCTGCAGACGGTGACGCATGTTGTCCTCGCCGATGTAGTCGTTCATCAGCGACTCGGCCTCGGCGATGATGTCGTTGAGCGGCGCGGCGATCTCGTGCTCCACGCCCTCGGTCAGGTTGCTCGACACGTTGTAACGCTCGACCACCAGCAGGTCGAGGATATTGAGCGCCATCGCCACATATCGCCCGAAGATCTCGGCAAACTGCCGGTCGTCTTCGTTGAACGCGCCGACCGTCTCGCTCTCCACGTTGTACACGCCCACCACCTCGTCAAAGAGCATCAACGGCACGGTGAGCGAGCTCTTGCAGTGGTTCAAACCCTTGACGTAACGCTGGTCTTTCTCGACGTCGTGGCAGATGTACGACCGGCCGGTGGCGGCGACGTACCCGCTGATGCCGTTGCCCTCGGGCTGGGCGTA
>DAIOEG010000391.1:0-2060 GCA_036746415.1 Phycisphaera sp.
GACCAACGTGCTGGGCATCGCCAACAGCCAGCCGCAGTCGGTCCTGTCGCTGCTCGGATAACAAGAGTTTTTCACGACAAGGGTTGGTCCGGTCAGCGCAAGCTGAGGGCCCGATCACTGATGCGGGAAGGACGGCTTCACGGCCGTCCTTCTTTTTTGACCCAAGCCCACGCTGCGCAGCTGCGTGGGGTGACTCGGTTCGACCCCACGCAGCTGCGCAGCGTGGGCTTCGATCGGTCTGCGGCACCGATTACGATGATATGGAAGGGTTTGACCCGATGGACACAGTGTCTTTCTTGCTCTTGAAAGGGGCTGCTTGAAGTCGATATTGAAGAAACTCCCGATGGCGATGGTCAGTCTCGCGCTGGTGGCCTATGTCATCTGGAGCAGCGACTGGGGCAAGGTGCTGGACATCGCGCAGCACGTCGAGTGGCCGTGGCTGGTGGTGTTTGCGTTTACATCGCCGGCGTTGGTGGCGGTGAGCGTGTGGAAGTGGCGTTGCCTGCTACTGGTGCGTGGTGTGGATCAGAGCTTCGCATCTCTGTTTGGGCTTTACGTGGTGGGTCAGTTTTACAACAACGTGCTGCCGACAAGTTCAGGCGGTGACGTGGTGCGTGGCGAGGTGCTGCGTCGGCGGGGCGTGGACGGGAACACGGCGTATGGCTCGATCGTGGTGGAGCGCTTCACGGGGCTGGCGGTCCTGATTGCGTTGGCGGTGCTTGCGGTTGTGGAGTCGCCTTCGATCTGGTCGCGTGTGCCACTCATGGTCGCGGTGTTGTCGGGGTTGTTCTTTGCGATGGCGGTCATGCTGGTCGTGGTGAGCAGGCGGATCACGCGGCTGCTCGACCGCTGGTTCGGCAAGATCTCGCTGGCGCGCAAAGCGCTCGCGAAGGTTTACACGTTTCAGCAGTCGCTGTGGCAATACGCGCAGCACCGCAGGCAGATGTGGGTCGCGCTTGGGCTGTCGGTGTTGTTCTACGTGCTGGCGATCGCGGGGACGGTGCTGGCGGCGGAGGTGTTTGATCGTCATGTGTCGTGGTGGCCTGTATCGATCTGTGTGCCGCTGGTGCTGATCGTGACGCTGCTGCCGATCTCGCTCAACGGTGTGGGCTTGTGGGAGGCGACGTTTGCCGAGACGTTTGAAGCGACGGGGATGACGCGGGAGCTGGGGCTGTCGGTCGCGCTCTTGCTTCGGGCGCGGGACTTGATGTGGTCGGTGCTTGGTTACGCGGTGCTGAGCGTGATGGGCGTGGCGAGGCCTACGGTGGTCACGGTTCAGGCGTGAACGTCGGCTTGCGTGGCGTGCCGGTATGCTTTCGCGCGTGAACCGCATCGACCAGATCTTTCGTGACTTACGGGCGTCGCGCCGCAAAGCGCTGATGCCTTACCTGACCGCAGGCGACCCCAACATCGCCACGACCGCGGCGCTGTTGCCCGCGATGCAGGACGCCGGCGCATCCATCGTCGAGGTTGGCATCCCCTTCAGCGACCCCATCGCCGACGGCCCGGTGATCCAGGCGGCGATGAACCACGCGCTGGACCGAGGCCTGAAAGTCCGCGCGGTGCTCGAGGCCGTCGCAGCGCAGCGCAGCAAGGTCTCGCTGGGCCTGGTTGCGATGGTGAGCTATTCGATCGTCTACAAGCTCGGCCTCGAGCGATTTGTGAAGGACACCGCCGACGCGGGCTTCGACGGGCTGATCTTCCCCGATCTTTCGCCGCAGGAGGCGGAGGCGACGCGGGACACGGTGGGGGCGCACGGCTTGGTGCTGAGCATGCTGGTCGCGCCCACGACGCCGATCGACCGGGCCGAGCGCATCGCGAAGGCGTGCAGCGGGTTTGTGTACGTCGTGAGCAGGGCGGGCATCACGGGCGTGAGCGCGGCGCTTCCGCCGGAGCTGCCGGAGCGTTTGAAGCGTCTGCGTGGCGTGACGGACGTGCCGTTGGCGGTGGGGTTTGGTATCAGCAGTGCCGAGCAGGTGCGGAGCGTGGTGAGTGTCGCGGACGCGGCGATCGTGGGCTCGGCTCTCGTGTCGAAGTTGTCTGCGTATCGTGATGGTGCG
>DAIOEG010000392.1:0-2044 GCA_036746415.1 Phycisphaera sp.
GATGCGCCGCAATAGTGCGCGAGCACCCCCGCCACCGCGCTGTTGTACGCCATGTGGTCCCCCGGCAACGGGCAACGCCAACGCGCCACCAACTGCCCCAGATGCGACAACAACACCGTCGGCCGAACATCCTGCCCCCACTTGGCCCCTGGGCCCCTGGGCCCCTCGGCCCCTACTCCGGCCCCTTGCAGCACCGCCACGCTCCAGTCCGCCTGCGGCGCAAAGCCGATCGTCTCGACCTTGCACTTGAGCCGTGCGGTGATGGCCACGCGGTGCGGGCTCTCGTGCTGGATCAACAGCGACCCACCGCGCTCCACATTGCCCGCAAACACCGCGAAGCTCTCCACGACCTCATCGAGCGACTGATACACATCCAGATGGTCCGCCTCGATGTTCAACACCGCCGCGTGACGCGGCGCGTAGTTGTGAAACGACCGGTCGTACTCGCAGGCCTCAACGACGAGGAAGTGGCCGGTGCCCAGTGGCCAGTGGTCAGTGGGGGCAGCATGAGCAGAAGCAGAGAGCGATGAACGTTGGCTGGCCCGCCAGCCCCCGCCGATCTGCTCGCAGTGGGCGCCGACGATGACGGACGGGTCCAGCCCCGCCTTGATCATGACGTGCGCGGTCATGGAGGTGGTGCTCGACTTGCCGTGCGTGCCGGCGATGGCGACGCCCCTCGTGCCCGGCTCGCGCATCACCCGGCCGAGCATCGCGGCATACTTCATGACCTCGATCTTCCGCCGCGTCGCTTCCAACACCTCGGGGTGGTCGTACGCAATCGCCGCCGAGATCACCAGGGCCGTCGTGGCCTCGGGCACGCTGCCACGCGTCTGATCCAGCGCCACATCAAACCCCTCGCGCACGAGCGCATCGACCACGCCGCCGCCGCCGCGGTCGCTGCCGGTGACGCTTGCCCCGTGTGATCGGCAAAGCCGGGCGAGACCCGACATGCCGCTGCCACCGATACCAACAAAATGCAGGTGCTGAGATTGCAGCGTGCTCATCACGCCGATGCTACCGGGTTTCACAACGCAACAGCAGCGCATCAACAAGCTCACCACAGGCACCTACGATGCGACCGTGACCGACCGCCGTGAACATCTCGACACGCTCCTTGCCAAGGCCCACACCCTGCCCCGCACGCCCGGCGTGTACCTCATGAAAGACGCCAAGGGCCTGGTCATCTACATCGGCAAGGCCGCCCGGCTCAAGGACCGCGTCAGCTCGTACTTCGTGCCCTCCGCCGACCTGGGCTTCAAGAAACAACAGATGCTCGACGTCGTCTGCGACTTCGACACCCTCGGCTGCGAGAGCGAGTGGGAAGCCCTGCTCACCGAGAACCGGCTGATCAAAGACACCCACCCACGCTTCAACGTCCGACTCACCGACGACAAGACCTTCCCGTACCTGGTCATCACCACCAAAGACGACTTCCCCGGCGTGTTCATCACGCGACAACCACAGGCCGACGAGTTCAAAGGCGCAAAGGTCTTCGGCCCCTTCACCAGCGTCTACGCGCTGCGCGAGTCGGTCACGATCCTTCAAAAAATCTTCCGGTTCCGCACCTGTCACCTCGACATCCGCATCGACGACGACAAGCGCCCGTTCTTTCGGCCGTGCCTGCTGTACCCCATCAAACAGTGCACCGCGCCGTGCGCCGCGAAGATCAGTGCCGAGCAATACCGGGCCGACATCGACCGCTTCATCCGCTTCCTCGAGGGCAAGCGCACCGCGCTGCTGCGCGAGCTATCGCAGGAGATGGAACTTGCGAGCCGTGAGCTGCGGTTCGAGCAGGCCGCGGTGCTCCGCGACCAGGTGCGTGCGATCGAGAAGCTCGAACACCGCGCGACCCAGAAAGACCGCTGGCAACCCGAGGCCGAGTCGTTGTACGTCGATCCCCGGAAAGGTTTGGAATCGCTGCGCAAAACACTGGAGATGGATGGCCCGATCCGCTGCATGGAGGCGATCGACATCGCGCACTTGCAGGGCGGCGAGACGGTGGGCAGCAAGGTGTGCTTCGTCGATCGCCTCCATGCAGCGGATC
>DAIOEG010000393.1:0-2000 GCA_036746415.1 Phycisphaera sp.
CCCACCGGCACATGGGACGAGCTAGAGGCGCTGACGCTTGGCCTCTACGACGACGCGAAGCACGCACGGCTGGGCACCGAGAAGTTCCTGCTCGATGGCCGGCACACCGGCACGGGCGGGGGCAACCACATCGTGCTCGGTGCGCCCACGCCGCTTGACTCGCCGTTCCTGCGCAGGCCCGACCTGTTGCGATCCGTTGTGCACTACTGGCTGAACCATCCGTCGCTGTCGTACCTGTTCAGCTCGCTGTTCATCGGGCCCACGTCGCAGGCCCCGCGTGTTGACGAGGGCCGGCCCGAGATCGTGTACGAACTCGAGCTCGCCGCGACCTGCGTGCCCAACCCGCACTGGCACGACGGCAAGCCGCAGCCGCACTGGCTGACCCCGCCGTGGCTGGCCGACCGCGTGTATCGGCACCTGCTCACCGACCTGTCGGGCAACACGCACCGGGCCGAGGTCTGCATCGACAAGCTGTATTCGCCCGACTCGCCCACCGGACGGCTGGGGCTGGTCGAGTTCCGCGGCTTTGAGATGCCGCCGCACCCGCGCATGGCGCTGGCGCAGATGCTGCTCTTGCGTTCACTGATCGTGATGCTCTGGGACAGGCCATACGCCGCGCCGCTGCAACGCTGGGGCACCGCGCTGCACGACCGCTTCATGCTGCCGCACTTTGTGATGCAGGACTTTGCACATGTGCTGAGTGATCTTCGTGACGCGGGCTTGGACGTCAAGCGTGAGTGGTTCGACACGCACGTTGAGTTCCGCTTCCCCGTGGCGGGCACGGTGCAGGTTGCTGATGCTCGGCTTGAGCTGCGCACCGCGATCGAGCCGTGGTTGGTATTAGGCGAGGAGCCGGCGGGCGGCGGGACGGTGCGGTTCGTGGACTCGTCGGTGGAGCGTTTGCAGGTCTTGGTGCAGGGGCCGGGGTTCACGGGCCCATCGCCGCGTCTGCAACTCACGGTGAATGGTCGGGCGGTGCCGTTGCACGCGACGGGCCAGCACGACCAGCACGTCGCCGGCGTGCGCTACCGCGCGTGGCTACCGTCCTCGTGCCTGCACCCGACGATCCTGCCGCACACGCCGTTGGTCTTCGACATCCGCGACGCCCGCACCGGCCGGTCGCTGGGCGGGTGCACGTATCACAGCACGCACCCCGGCGGACGTGCCCACGACACCTTCCCCGTCAACGCTCTCGAAGCCGAAGGCCGACGCGCCGCCCGCTTCTGGCCCCACGGCCACACCCCCGGAAGCGCTACGTGTGCGCCTCACCACGCCGCCGCGCAAACGCACGAATTCCCCTACACACTGGACCTGCGCAGGCCGGAATAACCCTACGAGCCGCGACCGTCAGGGAGTGGAGCAGGTGACACCTCGTGCGACCCAACGCATCGCAAGCGGCATCGAACACCGCTTGCGAGAGCCGCGTCACTGAACCGAATGACGGCCCCGCTCCCTCACGGTCGCGGCTCATCGTGAATCACTTCTTTTCCACGATGTAGCGAGGAAACAGCGGGTCGCCTTTTTCGATGGGTGTGCCGGGCTGGAGTTGGCCCCACTGGACCCACGTTGCAAGGTTGCCACGCCCCTGGCCCGCCATCGCCTCCGCGTACGACCCGCAGCCGATCCGACGCCAGAACTCCTCCACCTTGTGGGGGATGAACGGCCAGAGCAGCACCGACGCGATGCGCAGCGCCTCCTGCGCGTTGTAAAGGATCGTGCCGACCTCCCCCATCCGCGCCGGGTCTTTGGCGAGCTTGAAGGGTGATGTCTTCTCGATGTAAACATCAACCGATTGGATCCATCGCAGAATGTTTGAAGACGCACCTGACAGACTCGTCGATGCAAAGTCGTATTGATAGCGATCCGCATTGAGCCGTGTGTGCACTTCATTGGTTGCATCACCGCCACCATCCATCCAATATTTGACGAGTCTGTGTTCCAATGTCTGCTCTGCGTCCTCCGCGCCTCTGCGGTTCAACTCTCCGACGTTCAACCCTTGC
>DAIOEG010000394.1:0-1954 GCA_036746415.1 Phycisphaera sp.
CCCAGCTTGCGCGAGACCCAGCCCATCACCGGGGCGATGAAGAGGAAGGCGTTGCCCGCCGAGACCAGATAGCCGCCCATCTGCGCGCCCAGTCCCACCCCGAACGTCAGCAGCATAATCAACGGCTCGCACACCGGCGGCAGCGTGACCGTGTGCCAGTTGCGCAGGTGGACACGCACGTGCCGCGCCAGCACCGCGCGGCTCTGCCACTCAAAGGCCGATACCAGCATCCTCATACGACACCCTCTTCCGCCAGCGCCAGGAACAAGTCGTCAAGCGTGGGCGGCCGTACTTCATAATTCAGCGTCGGGAACGTGCCGACAAACGCCGCAAGCCCAGCCGCGTCGAGCGGGATGTGCCAGTACGCAAGGACCTGCGAGGGCTTGATGCCACGGGCGCGGAACCACAGCAAAGCCCCGGCCGTCTCCGGCAGCGCGGCGTTGAGCAGCACCACGTGCTCGCCCACCACATCGCCGAGCACATTCGCCGGCGACCCCTGCGTCCGCACACGCCCGGATTGCAGCACCTGCAATCGATCCGACAGCCGGGCCGCTTCGTCCATGTAATGCGTCGTCAAAACGATGGCCAGCCCCTCATCACGCAGCGTGCTGACAAGCTCCCACAACGCGACGCGGGCCTGCGGGTCCAGCCCCGTGGTCGGCTCGTCGAGAAACACCACGCGGGGCTGGTGGACCACAGCCCGCGCGATCATCAGGCGGCGCTTGTATCCGCCGGAGAGCGTCTCGGGCTTCTGGTCGGCAAACTCGCGCAGCGCGAAGCGGTCGAGCAGCGCTTCGATGCGCTGGTCGAGGTCGGGTTGGCGCGGGCGGTAGTACCGGCCGGTCTGCACGAGATTGCCGCGCACGGTGAAGTCGCTGTCAAAGGTTTCATCCTGCGTACACACACCCAGCAGCCGCCGCGCACGGTCGCCGTCGGTCGCAAGGTCGTGGCCACCGATGTGAACGCTGCCCTCATCGCAGCGGAGGTAGCCATAGCACATGCGGAGCGTGGTGGTCTTGCCCGCGCCGTTTGGCCCCAGCAGGCCGAGCACTTCACCGGCATGGCAGGTGAGGTCGATGCCGTGGACGATACGCTTCCCGCCGAGCGTTTTGACTAGGCCTCTGGCTTGCAGCAGCGGCTCGCTGGGCGTTGAGATGTGGGTGTTCAACACGCGACTCCAAGGAACTACAGCAGGGGGTCGCTCGCTGATCCATCACCCGCGGACGCAACACTCTGCCGCCGAGCGACGAGGGTTGCGCCGGCGTGGGCGATATTACAATTAAGGGCCATAAAGCAGCAAGCCGGTGATATCGTCGCTCGGGCTTCAGCCGATCATGTCGGACGCGGGGCCGCGATCGGGGCTGGCGGATTGGCCATGGATGATGACCGGATCGGTCTCCGCCTCGATCGTGACCCGCCCCTGCATATCGACGACACAGACCGGGACCCGGCCCGCGTGCCAGTTCGCCAGCGGGAGCAACGGCCAACGCTGGGGCCAACCCGTGTTCGGCTCCACCGTGATGTAAGGCCCACCCGCGGCGTGGCGGTCCACGATCAGCCGTGGCGTCGCGATGAAGTAACCCATCGACACGATGCCACGCGGGTAGAACGCCAGGCAGTTGTTGATGTACGTGTCCACATACCCCAGCGACTGCGGGCCGGTGTTGGACATCACCTGCATGTCCCAGTACTGCCCTGCGGACGAAGGCCCGCCAAGCCCGGCGTAGCGAGCGATCATGTCCCGCCACAGGTTCTGCGAGATGCGGCAGTTGTCCTCATCGTCGGACGTGTGGCCGTCGGCGTAGCGTCCCTGGTTCTCCCGGTCGGCGGCGGTGAGCTCCTGGCGGAGGCGCTGCTCGTTGATGAGTGGGGGCTGGCCCACGAGCATCGGCAGCAGCAGGCCGTTGGCCGTGTAGATGCAGTAGGCATCCCAACCGTCGAGCTCGAACTGCTG
>DAIOEG010000395.1:0-1948 GCA_036746415.1 Phycisphaera sp.
CGGCGAGCGCACCATGACCGGCGGGCGCGTCGGCCGAGCCACCCGCAAGTACCTCGGCAACGCGGAACACTTCGCCGTGACCTACGGCGACGGCGTCACCGACGCCAACTTCACCGATGAGTTCAACTTCCACCTCTCGCACAACCACCTGGGCACGGTCCTGGGCGTCAACCCGCCCTCACGCTTCGGCGAGCTCAAGCTCGACGGCAACAAGGTCGTCGAGTTCGCCGAGAAACCCGACCTGGCCAACAACTGGATCAACGGCGGTTTCTTCTTCTTCCGCCGAGCGTTCACCAAGTATCTCAGCGACAGCGAAGACCTCGTCCTCGAAAAAACGCCGCTGATCCAGCTCGCCGACGACGGCCAACTCGCCATGTTCAAACACCGCGGCTTCTGGCAGTGCATGGACACCCAGCGCGACTGCGACGGCCTCAACAAACAATGGAACACCGGCAACCCGCCGTGGCTGCCCCGCTGAGTCGGAAGTGGCCGGTGGCCGGTGGCCAGTGCAGCAGAGCATCGACTATTTTTTCTTCACTGGCCACTGGCCACCAGACACCGGACACTCCCCCATGAAAGTACTCGTCACAGGCCATACCGGATACATCGGCGTCCACCTCGTCGACCTGCTCAAGAAGACCGGGCACCACGTCACCGGCGTCGATGTCAACCTCTTCGAGGGCTGCGAGTGGGAGCCCTACACCAAGCCCGACGTGACCCTCAACAAAGACGTCCGCGCGCTGACCGCCAAAGACCTCGACGGCATCGATGCCGTGTGCCACCTCGCGGCCATCAGCAACGACCCCATGGGCGACCTGGACCCGCAGATCACCTACAGCATCAACCGCGACGCCTCCGTCAACCTCGCCAAGCTCGCCAAGGACGCGGGCGTCGGACGCTACCTCTTCTCCGGCTCGTGCAGCGTCTACGGCAAGGGGGCCGACCCCACCCTCGCCCTCACCGAGACCGACAAGCTCAACCCGCTCACCGCCTACGCCAAGAGCAAGATCGAGACCGAAGAACAAACGGCGCACCTCGCCGACGACAACTTCACCGTCGCCTACCTCCGCAACGCCACGGCGTACGGCCACTCGCCCATGCTCCGCATCGACCTGGTTGTCAACAACCTGCTCGGCTCGGCGCTGTCCTTCGGTGAGATCCGCATCAAGTCCGACGGCTCGCCGTGGCGGCCACTGATCCACTGCAAAGACATCGCCCGCGCCTTCGTCGCCTTCTGCCACGCACCCGCCAAGACGATCAACAAGCAAGCCATCAACATCGGCGGCAACCACAGCAACTATCAGGTCCGCGACGTGGGCAATCAAGTCGAACGGCTCATCCCCAACGCGAAGGTCGTCTACACCGGCGAGCACGGCGAGGACAGCCGGGACTACCGCGTCAGCTTCAACAAACTCAACACGCTGCTCCCCGGCTTCGTGCTCGAGTACTGCCTCGAAGCCGGCATGGAAGAGCTGCACAAAAAGATGGTTGACTTCGGCTTTAGCAAGAAGCACTTCGAGGGCGAACAGTTCGTCCGCCTCAAGACCCTGCGCGGCCGAATGAACCGCATCGGCATGTAAAGGTGACAACGAGCCGCGACCGTCAGGAAGCGGTCCCGCTCGATCCTCAGAAGACTCCCAACCACGCAGGCGGCGTTCGTGCCTGCTTGCATAAACCATCGCATCACGATGTACCACCTGACCGCTCCCTGACGGTCGCGGCTCGTTAGAGAGACACCCATGAAGTTTCACCCCACCCCACTCAAAGACGCGTTTGTCATCGACCTTGAGAAGCGCGGCGACGAACGTGGCTTCTTCGCGCGGGCCTTTTGCGAGAAAGAGTTCAAAGCGGCCGGCTGCGTGGATCGCTTCGTGCAGATCAACAACAGCAGCAGCGCCACCCCCGGCACGCTGCGCGGCATGCACTACCAACTCGGTGACGATGCCGA
>DAIOEG010000396.1:0-1945 GCA_036746415.1 Phycisphaera sp.
TCACGGCGGTGTGTGTGCTTGAACTGCGCGAGCGCGTGGTTCACGTGTTGCTGGACACGGCGTGCGCCTTGGGACCATGGCGCGATGGTGGGGTGCAGCAGGTCGCCGTGCGTGATGAGGACTTGTCCGTTGCTGGCGTAGAGGTGTCGTCGGTCGGTGACCATGGCGTCGTGGTTGCCCGAGAGGTAGAGCAGCCGGACGCCGTCGCGCTGCGTGAGCCGGTGCAGCTCGGCCAGCTCGGCCAGCGCGGCGGGCCTGCACGCGGGGATCTGCAGCTCGGCGGTGTCACCGTTGAGGATGAGTCGGTCCACGCCTTGCCACAGCGGCGCGAGCGACTCTGCGGTGATGCCCGCCCGCACCGAGCCGGGGTGGCCCAGGTGCACATCGGACAACACCGCGACGCGTTCAACAGGATGGAGCGGCTCGTCGTGCATAAACAGGGGCTTTGAACGGCATGAAGGCGCGGGCGTGATCGCTACAACTATGGAACGCCATCGGTTCTTGCGGGCTCGCGGTTCAGCGCTGCGTCCGGGAATCAGCGGGGCTGTGTGCTTGTTGAGGCAGGATGTTGTGCGGTGGATTCGACGACGAGCATCCGGCTTTGCTACGATGACGCAATGAGCGCACCCCATTCATCCACGTCCAAGCACGGCCCCAAGGCCAGCAAGCTCGGCGAGATCGCGTTGTTTGCCGGCAAGTTCCTGACCAAGGGCGTGTCGGTCGCCTCGCTGGTCCCCTCCAGCCGTTGGCTGGGCCGGGAGACGGCGGCGATGGTGGATGGCTCGAAACCACAGGTGATCGTCGAGCTGGGCGCGGGCACCGGCGCGGTGACCAAGCACATCCTCTCGATGAAGCACCCCCAGAGCCGGGTCCTGTGCGTCGAGATCGACCCCTCGTTTGCCAAACACCTGCGCAAGCACTACCCACAGGTCGAGGTGATCGAAGACTCGGCCGGCAACCTCGATGAGCACCTCCAGGCGCGCGGCATCGACAAGGTCGACCTGTTCATCAACTGCCTGCCCACGCCCTCGCTGCCCAAGGAAGTCGTGAACTCCGTGCTGGATGCGTACCGCAAGTACAGCGCCGGGCCCATCACGCAGATCACCGTGATGCCGTGGGTCTTTCAAGGTTATTACAACCGCTTCTTTGAAGAGGCGAAGTTCAAGCTCGTCGCGTTCAACCTGCCGCCCGGCGGCGCGTATCACTGCCGGGGCGTGCGTCAGCAGGTGTCGGCGTAGAAGCAGTATCACAGCAGTCATCACGAGAAGACTGGAACCGCGAAGGCACGGAGAGCGCGGAGCAGTCAAGCTAGAACAGTGGGGGACATGAGACCCAGCGCGATCTGATGCATGCCTCCGCGTCCTCCGCGCCTTCGCGGTTCAAATGCTTCAACCGTTGTCTGCTATGCGGTTTGTTGAGATGTATTCAGCTCTGCGGTGGGCCGTCTTCCACCGACTCAAACGAGTTGTCGCAAAGCCCCGGCTCATCGGCGACCAACCGCAGGTTGGGCGCATACGGGTCGCTTGTGGTCAGCAGGTGATCAGCCACCACGATGGGTTTGTCGAACTGGATGCCGATCTTGTGGATGTGTCGCTCGACGTGTTCGCACCGCCGGACCGTGCCGTTGATCAGCACCCGGCCGTTCTTGCGGTGCACCATGAGCAGGTGCGTGCGTGTGCCCGCGTGCAGGTACCCGCCGTGGAGGATGCCGACGCCGTGCTCGCTGAGGTCGTAGGTGCGGACCAGAAAACTTGTCCGACGTTTCGCGTCATGCCGAACGATCAGGCCCAACTGCGCCAGCTCGATGTAGGCGCGTCGGGGGTTCTGTCGCTGTGCCAGCGGGCTGTTGGTCGCTTTCTCGAGTTGGGCCTGCTCACCCTCGATGCGCTCGACGATATTGAGCCACTCGGCGGGGCTGAGCTTCAGGGTGTCAAGGATTTTTTCA
>DAIOEG010000397.1:0-1944 GCA_036746415.1 Phycisphaera sp.
TGGTGGAACCCCGCCGTCGAGCAGCAGGCCATCGACCGCACGCACCGCATCGGCCAGAGCAAGCCGGTGTTCGCGTATCGGCTCGTGTGCGAGAACACGGTGGAGCAGCGCATCCTCGAACTGCAGCAGGCGAAGCGCACGCTGGCTGAGGCCATCGTGGACGGCGAGCAGAACGTGATGCAGTCCCTTACGCGTGATGACCTCGAGCGTTTGCTTGCGTGAGATTTGAATCGCCAAGACGCCAAGGGGGCCAAGGGCCGCCAAGAAGAGTTTTGATTGGGGAATGACACTCTCCTGTCTGTGTGTAAACGACTATCTCATGCTTTCAGCGGTTAGATCAAAGCTTGCATCTCCCTTGGCCCCCTTGGCGTCTTGGCGATTGCTCATAGCAGCGACGCACGGCGTAACATCTGCTCATGCTTCAAACCACCCTCGACTTTCTTGACAAAGACCACCCCGCCGCGATCCAGCGGTTGTGCGACCTGCTCACGATCCCGTCCATCAGCACCGACCCGGCTTACGCCCACGAGGTCCGTCGTGGCGCGGCGTGGGTAGAGCAGTTCGTCAAGAAGCTCGGCTTCACCACGCAGCTCATCGAGCGCGGCGGCGGGCACCCGGTGCTGCTCGCGCACTCGACCGAAGCGATCGTGCGCGGCGGGGGCAAGGGCAAGCCCACGGTGCTCTTCTACGGGCACTACGACGTGCAGCCGCCCGACCCGGTGGAGAAGTGGACCAGCCCGCCGTTTGAACCGGTGATCAAGGACAGCATGAGCAAGGGCGACGGCCTGTCGATCTACGCGCGCGGCGCGTGCGATGACAAGGGCCAGGTGATGTGTTTTCTTGAAGCGCTTCGCGCGTACCGCAACTCGGGCGATGGCCTGTTGCCCTGCCCGGTGACGCTGCTGATCGAGGGTGAAGAGGAGAGCCGGCCGCGTTGCTTGCCGATCGTGTTGGAAGAGTTCAAGGCGGCGTTGAAGGCGGACGTGGCGGTCGTCAGTGACACGGCGATGCACGATGTCGAGACGGTCGCGATCACTTATGGCCTGCGCGGGCTGGCGTACTTCGATGTCAAGCTGCACGGCCCGTCGCGCGACCTGCACTCGGGCGTGTACGGCGGGACGCTGCCCAACCCCGCGACCATCCTCGTGAAGACGCTCGCGAAGCTCTGGGACGACCAGCACCGCATCACGATCCCGGGCTTCTATGACGATGTCGCGCCGCTGACGGCGGAGGAGCGGTCGGCGTGGCAGGGGCTTGGGTTTGATGAGGCGAAGTTCACCGGCGAGGTCGGCACGGTGCCGTTCGGTGAGGCGGGGTTCTCGACGCTGGAGCGGCGTTGGTCCCGGCCAACTTGCGACATCAACGGCGTGTTCGGCGGGTACATGGGCGCGGGGGCCAAGACGGTGATCGCCTCGTTTGCTGGCGCGAAGGTGAGTTTTCGGTTGCCCGGCAACATGGACCCGCACAAGGTGCAGAAGCAGTTCCGCGCCTGGCTCGAAGCGCAGGACGTCAAGGGCTGCCGATGGGAGATCGAGGAGCTTGGCACGGCCCACCCGGTGCTCGTGTCGCGCGACTCGAAGTTTGTCGCAGCGGCGCAGCGCGCCATCGAAGCGACCAGCGGCAAGCCCGCAGCGCTCGTGCGGGACGGCGCGACGATCCCGGTGATCGCGGACTTGAAGAACGCGCTGCGGATCGACACGCTGTTGATCGGCTTTGGCCTCAATGCCGACAACCTGCACAGCCCCGATGAACACTTCAGCACCCGCCGACTGCTGCTGGGAGCCAAGACGCACGCGGCGCTCTTGGAAGAGATCGGTTTGATGTGACCCGATGACGCCCACGCTGCGCAGCTGCGTGGGGTTTCTGTGATGTGATATGCACACAAACCAAAAGGGCTGAAGCGTGGTGCTTCAGCCCTTTTGGTTGGACGGGCCCCACGCAGCT
>DAIOEG010000398.1:0-1860 GCA_036746415.1 Phycisphaera sp.
TGTCGGGGTCCTGACGCAGCACGTGCCGGAGGCCCGAGGCGAAGCTGGGCGTGTCGGTGCCGAGCTCGCGCTGCTCGATGATGGACTTATCGGATTCGAAGACGTATTCAACGGGGTCTTCGAGCGTGATGATGTGCTTGTTGTAGCGCTTGTTCATCGCGTCGATCATCGCGGCGAGCGTGGTCGACTTGCCCGAGCCGGTGTCGCCGGTGACAAGGATGAGGCCGCGCGGCAGGTAGGTGAGCCGGCCGACGACCTCGGGCAAGCTGAGGGCTCGCAGCGGGGGCACCTTGGTCTTGATCGCACGCATGGCGATGGCGGCGACGCCGCGCTGCATGTGTGCGTTGACGCGGAAGCGTGACGCGCCGGGGACCTCGTAGGAGAAGTCGGCGTCCTTAATCTTTTCGAAGGTCTTGAGGTGCTCGGGCGAGGCCATGTGCTTGACCATCGCCAGCGCGCTTTCGGGCGTGATGATGGGGAAGTCCATGCGCTGCATGACGGTCTGCGCCCTGCACATCGGCGGGTGGCCAGCGATGAGGTGGACGTCGGAGCTGCCCAGTTCCAGCGCGGTCTTGAGGATCGTGTCGAGTTGCATGATTCGCTCGTGGTGTCGCCCGGAGGGTTCCGGGGTGAAGGTGTCCGGGGCCTGCTTCGACGCACGCACGTCGGGGCCGGCGGCTGTCTCGCCGCCGATCCGTCATCGGCGCTTTACGAGGCCTGGTGAAGTGGGAGAAACACAATCCGCGTTGCAGGCCGAGCAAACCGAAGCAGGTGCAACACCACGCTCAATCCAGCCGCTCTTATCGGCACCAGCCGTACAACCCGCGCGATGCACCACGACAACAACACGAGTCACGCATGATGCGCGCCTCGTGTCGGATGTGTCGTTGTGTTGTCGCTTCCGTCAGCACTCACGCGGCATCGGACCCCGCGTCGAGCCAGGGCTCCAGGTGGATCGGCCGGTCAAACCGAAGGCCCACCTCGTACGCCACCGAGCCCTCCATCCCCACCATGCCCACGCGTCGGCACCACGCGACCGTCGCCGGCTGGATCGAGCCGAAGCCCTGCGACGCTTCGATCGCCATGATCACAGGCGTGTGCTTCTCCAACGGCGTGCCGTGCAGCACCGCCATCCCGCCGCGGCTGAGGTTCCGCGTCGCCACCAAGAAAATCGTGGCCGGCTCGTTGTCCACCTGGACCCGCATCAGGCACCGCATCATCTGGGAGTGCCGATCGTCCTGACGCGCCACCTTCACCTGCTCACGCGTGGCAGGCCGGGGCGGCAGTAACGCCGCCTCGTGTTCGATCCGCTCGAGCGCCGACTTCCAATCCGACTCACTTAAGAGCCCGATCGTCGGTGTCCCGTCTTGCTCAGCATCCATGGAACGTGGCCGCATAACGATCCCTTCTTTCGAGTCCAACGAACGCATCAACTCATCACGCAGCGGTCGTGAACGTCTCGACGTTCAAGGGCTTGTCAAACGCAACGCCGACCTGATAACAACACGGGTCTTCCCCGTCCCGCACCACGTCCCGGCACCACGCGACACGCCCAGACACCACCGCGCCCGGGCCCGACTCCGGCTGCACCGCAACCGTGCAACGCGTCCCCGGCCGCAACGGCCGACTGTGCACAAACCCGATCCCGCCCGCGCCGACGTTCCGCGTCCGCACCGTGTACACGCCGTGGTCGTCGTCCAGATTCTCGGCGCTGCCAAGCCGGATCATGCAACGGAAATCACCCGCAAGCCGGGCGTGCTCACGGTCGCCCGTGGCAAGACTCGCGCCGCCGGCGACGGGTTCTCGCCCACCCAGCTCGATGCGATGAAGCATCGCCAGCCATTGCCGATCGGAGACCCA
>DAIOEG010000399.1:0-1843 GCA_036746415.1 Phycisphaera sp.
CATCCGCAAGCACCTACCCGTCGGCGGTGAGCACGCCGAGCTGCTGCATCAACTCATCGCCGAGAGCGAGGTCTTCCTCGCCAGCCACGAGATCAACCTGACCCGCCGCGAGATGGGCGAGCTCCCCGCCACGCACCTCTGGCCGTGGGGACAGGGCCAGAAGCCCGCCATGCCGACCTTCCAACAAAAGTTCGGCCTGCGCGGCTGCATGATCACCGCCGTCGACCTCCTCGCCGGCATCGCACGCTTCCTCGACTTCGACCGACTCCCCGTCCCCGGCCAAACCTCCTACCACGACAACGACTACGCCGCCGCAGGCCAGCACGCCATCGCCGCGCTCAACGACTACGACCTCGTCACCGTCCACATCGAAGCCCCCGACGAAGCCGCACACGCCGGCGACCCCGCGACCAAAACCGCCTCCCTCGAAGCCATCGACCAACACATCCTCGGCCCGCTCCACCAAGCCCTCGAACAACAACACCCGCAAGGTTGGCGCATGCTCATCATGCCCGACCACTACACCCGCGTCGACACACGAAAACACGACCCCACCCCCGTCCCTTTCCTCGTCTGCGGCCAAAACATCGGCGGCAATATCAAACGCCCCCTCACTGAAGCCAACGCCCAACTCGCCGACCTCCACATCGCCTTCGGCCACGAACTCATGGAATACTTCCTCAAAAGCGGCCTGAAGTAACTCACGCGTGACTCGTCAATTGTAAAAACTGCTTTACAAGCCTCACCAAGTCATTCTTTGAACCGCGGAGGCGCGGAGGTCGCGGAGCAGACAGTTTGGGTAGATGCATCAAAAGCAAGCGAAACAAGCGCTGACGTCTCCTTCCGCCCTGCGCGTCCTCCGCGCCTCCGCGGTTCAAAACTGCTTGCCAGCGGCTGTCAATGGATGACAAAGCCCAGCAAAGTGGCTGACTCAAAAAACACATCAAACCGACCGATCCCCCCACCCGCGCGTCGATGGAACCTTATCCCCCGGGAAACGGGCCGTCGTGCCCATCGCGCGCAAACGGTCGAGTTGGTTGCTGCCGATGCGCACATCCATCTCAACCGTCGTCGTGTCATACCGGCGGTCCAGCACCTCGCTGCGGTTCTCTAAAAACGTCAGGGCCTTGCCGTCCGCGAGTTGGAGCTTGATCGTGAGTTGTTGCACCTCGCCGTGCAGGGCGACGCGGACGGCATCGGTGAGCGTGTCCAAACCACGGCCGGTCTTCGCGCTCACTTGCAGCGCATCGGGGTATTCCTTCTGCAGCACGAGCAGGTCGGCGTTGTGCTCCAGCAGGTCCACCTTGTTCAGCACCAGCTTGAACGGCCGATCGCCGCCGCCCACCTCATCCAGCACCTCACGCACCGTCCGAAGTTGCGACACACAATGCGGGTCCGCCACGTCCAGCACAAGCAGCAGCAGGTTCGCGTGCGTCGCTTCTTCAAGCGTTGCTTTGAAGGATGCGACCAGGTGGTGCGGAAGGTCGCGGACGAAGCCGACGGTGTCGGAGAGCATCACTTCATCGCCCCCGCCGAGCCGCCACTGCCGGGTCTTGGTCGAGAGGGTGGCGAACAGTTTGTTGTCGGCGTACGTGCCCGCATCGGTGAGCGTGTTGAACAGCGTGGACTTGCCGGCGTTGGTGTAGCCCACGAGGCCGACGGTGAAGTGATCGACGTTACGGGCGGCGACTTCGCGTTGCTTGCGTTCCTGCAGCTCAGTGATTTCCTTGCGCAGCTGGGCGAGTTTGTTGCGCACGATGCGCCGGTCGACTTCGAGCTGCTGTTCGCCGGGGCCGCGCGTGCCGATGCCGGTGGGCGCGCCGCCGGTGATGCGTTCGAGGTG
>DAIOEG010000400.1:0-1837 GCA_036746415.1 Phycisphaera sp.
TCATCCACTGTCATCATCTCAAAGATGCCCATTCGGCCTGAAAAACCTGTGTTTCTGCACTCTCGGCAGCCCGTACCCTCGTAGAACGTGACCGACTGATCGAGGCGATGCCCGAGGCGTCGCAGCACCAGTTCGCTCGGCTGGGTGACGCGCTTGCAGTGCGGGCAGACCTTGCGAACCAGCCGCTGAGCGAGCACGCAGCGCAACGACGATGCGATGAGGAAGGGCTCGATACCCATGTCGATCAGGCGTGCCACTGCGCCCACCGCGTCGTTGGTGTGCAGGGTCGAGAACACGAGGTGGCCGGTGAGCGCGGAACGGATGGCGATGTCGGCGGTCTCTGCGTCGCGGACCTCGCCGATCATGATGACATCGGGGTCTTGCCGGAGGATCGCACGCAGGCCATCGGCGAAGGTCAGGCCACGTTTGGGGTTGACAGGGATCTGGTTGACGCCGTCGAGTCGGTATTCGACAGGGTCTTCGATGGTGAGGATTTTGAGCTGTGGTTTGTAGAGGTGCGACAGTGCGGCGTAGAGAGTGGTGGACTTTCCGCTGCCGGTGGGCCCGGTGACGAGCACGATGCCGTGGGGCGATTCGAGTTGTTGCTTGAGGGCGTGGAGCTGGTCGGTCGGCAGGCCGATGTTGTTCAGGCCAATCAGCGCGTTGGTGCGGTCGAGGATGCGCAGGACGACGGACTCGCCGTAGACGGTGGGGACGGTGGCGACGCGGAGGTCGACGGGCCCGCGAGCGGTGAGCAGGTCGATGTGGCCGTCCTGTGGGATAAAGCGTTCGGCGATGTTCATGCCGCCCATGATTTTGATGCGTGATGCGATGGCTTGCTGGAGGTGCCTGGGCGGCGGGCTGATCTCATAGAGCATGCCGTCGATGCGGTACTTGACGCGCAGCTGTTTCTCGAAGGGCTCGATGTGGATGTCGCTGGCGCGGGCCTCGACGGCCTCGTGGATCATGAGGTTGACGAGGTTGACCACGGTCGGCTCGCGGGCCAGTGCCTGCAGATGGGAGGCGAGGTCAGCGGGCGACTCGCCGTCGTCGGAGTCGATGGGGTCTGTGGCGAGGTTGGCGATCATCCGCGTTACGTTCGAGCCGTAGTGCCTGGCGATGGCCTCGACCACGGCGCGTTCGCTGGCGTAAGCGACGGTGACCACGCCGCCGGCGAACATGCCAACGATCTCAAGGGCCGAGCGATCGAACGGGTCGGCCATGATCACGTGCAACGACCCTGCTTCGAGTGACACGGGCAGCACACGGTGACGCGTCGCGACCTCGGCGGGGAGGAGCGCAAGGGCATCGGGCGATGGCGTGATAGAAGCGGGGTCGAGGATGGTGATACCGTGCTCGTGGCAGCGTGTAGCGAGGGAATCGGTCGTGATCGCGGAGCCGTTAGTCGCGCGGGGTTGTAGTGCAGGACGTGTGATGTCGATTGGTGGCGCGGCGTCTGACCGCAGGAGCGCGGCGCGGGATCGACCGGATTCAGAGGTGGGTGGCGTCACGACAATCAATGCTCACCAATGCTTGGCGGTTGAAAAGCCAACACGGTCTGCGGCCGCCAGCGACGTACTATACCTGACGCCGATGGAGGCGAGGTGTATCAGGGGTGTTTGCATTTTGCTTTGGCACAGGGATGAGGCAGACACTTCGCCTCGAAGCGGGGCTTCGCGTCGGCGTGTGCGGCGTGTGGTTATTCCCACTCGATGGTGGCGGGGGGTTTGCTGGAGATGTCGTAGACGACGCGGTTGATGCCGCGGACCTCGTTGATGATGCGGTTGCTGATGGTGGCGAGCACGTCGTAGGGGATGCGGGCCCAGTCGGCGGTCAT
>DAIOEG010000401.1:0-1831 GCA_036746415.1 Phycisphaera sp.
GACGTCGAAGATGGCGACGAGGTCGAGCAGGCCATCGTCGACCACGGCGTCGGGATGAGCTTCGCCCCCGACACGCTGCCCGAAGCGCCCAAGTCCAAGGGCGTCGAGTACCCCGAGCTCGGCGTGCAGGAACGCATGGCCCAGGGCATCATGACCGGCAACGACCTCAACGTCATCGAGATCGACGGCGCCTCCAACAACTCCGTCGACAACGCCCGCCAGCTCATCGCCAACGCCGGCCTCTCACCCACCGCCAACGCACGCTTCAAGATCTACATCATCGACGAGGTGCACATGCTCTCGCCCAACGCGTTCAACGCGCTGCTCAAGACGATGGAAGAGCCGCCGCCCCACGTGAAGTTCATCCTCTGCACCACCGAGTCGCACAAGGTGCCCGCGACCATCCAGTCCCGCTGCCAGCGCTTCGACTTCCGCAACATCCCCACGCAGCGCATCGCCGAACACCTGCGCGAGGTGCTCAAGGGCGAGGCCATCGCCGCCGAGGACGACGTCGTCTGGCAGGTCGCGCGCCTAGGCAACGGCTCGATGCGTGATGCGCTGTCACTGATGGACCGCCTGCTCGCCACGGGCAACAACCCGCTCACCGCGCAGACCCTTCAGGACATGCTCGGCCTGCCCGATCAGACGCTCTTGAAAGAGCTCGTCGATGCCATTGCGCAGGGCAAGCTCAAGGAAACACTCGAACGCTCCGCCGACCTGCTCAACCGAGGCATCGGCCAGGACCAGCTCACCGAAGTCCTCATCGAGCGCTTCCGCCAGCTCATGCTGCTCATCGTGTGCGGCCCCGATAGCGAGCTGGTTGAGTTGAGTGAAGCAGCGCGGGCCGAGGCGCTGGTGCAGTCCAAGCAGTTCGATGCAGCGGGCCTGACGCACCTCATCGCGCTGGCCGAGAACCTCCAGCGATACGCGAAGAACTCGCCCACGCCGCGCGCGTTGCTGGACGCGACCGTGGTCCGCATGGCCTTGGCCGAGAAGATGGCGGATGTCGCCGCGCTGCTGTCCGTCGCGGACCCGGCCTCGCTTCAAAAAAAAAAGCCGATGAGCTGACCCCGCATGATCGCTCGCAAGCGTCACGCGCTGATGCAACGGCCACGGCTCCTGTGCCGGCGCGTGCGGTCACGCCAGTCGTCGCTCGGCCAGTCGTGGTACCGCCGCGGACGCCCGCGCCGCCCACGGAGCGTGCGGTGGCTTCGCTGCGGTTGCCCGAGCTGCCCGGTGCTGATGCGCCCACGGTGTGGGCCGCGCTCATGGATGCGACGCGGACGCAGGCCACGCTTGGTTGGATGGACTTGTTTCGGCTGGAGTCGCTTGTGCCCACAACAGCGGGCTTGCAGGCCACCATCACCCCCGTGCGCGGCGGCGATATCGCCCGCAAGTCTGCCAGCCCCGCACGCCTTACGCGCCTCGGAGAGTTGCTGGGCCAGATTGTGCGTCAACCCGTCCGCGTCACGTTGTCTGAGTTGGATGCGCCGGGGACGCAGGACACGGACCACGCGGTTGGCTCGGGTCGATCGAGTGACCGACTCGACCGCGACTCCGCCTTCCGCATGCCCGCCGTCCGCGAAATCCTCGACGTCTTCCCCGACGCCGTCGTCCTCAGCGTCCGCAAACAAACCCCCGCCCCCGGAATCGCTCCCGACCACGCAGAGAATGACTAAGGAGCTGTTTCACAACCGATTACAAAGAAGTTTGAACCGCAGAGGCACCCCCGGGGGAGGACGCGGAGAAGTCAGTCAACAAAACGACATAGACAAGATCATCTTCCCGCTCGTTCATGCCTCCGCGTCCTCCGCGCCTCTGCGGTTCAATA
>DAIOEG010000402.1:0-1821 GCA_036746415.1 Phycisphaera sp.
GCGAGAGGCGGTACCAGCCGACGAGCGTGAACTCAACCAGGTTGTCGATGGCGGCGAAGTCGCCGCTGTGCTGCGCCCGGCCGGGGTCGAAGGAGAAGCCGCCGCCCCGGCTGCGCGAGTCGAACGCGCGGTCGGTGATGGTCCCCGTGACGCCCGTCCCACCCGCGCCACGGACCGCACCGTCGCCACGGATCGTGAGCGACGGGCTGCCGTCATTGGACGCCGATCCGCCAGCAAAAACGGTGTTGCCCGAGGGCTCGTTGAAACCGTACTCCAGCAACGAAAACTGCGCGGAGGCAACCGTGGGTGTCAGAATCAGCGCACAACCAATCAGCGATGAACGTAAGTAGCAAGCCATGTCTTCTCCGTACTCCTTTGGGGGTGAAATAAACAGTCACTGCCGTGTTTACGGAGCCCAGTGCAGTTCGGATTCACATGTGTCGAGCCGGCATTGAAGTGACTGGTTTCCGTTGCATCACAGCACACGGCGTCCGCGCGACATCGTCGCGTGGTGTCCGTGACGTTCTTGCGTTGTGACGCTGCTCACCGCCCGGCGGGGATGATGTAGAGCTGCTGGCGTGCGAGGTCGAAGGTCATGCGGTACTTGCGCATCAGCTCGTGGCCTAGCCGGCCGACGGGCAGGGGGGCCTGGTTGAACTGGGGCGGGAGGTTCTCGATGGTGACGGGCTCATGCTCCAGCGTTTGGCCAAAAAGTGTGATGCTGCGGACCCACGTCTCTTGCGTCAGCGCAGTGCCGCCGACGCCTTGAACACGTGAAGTGCCGGCAACATCGATGGACGCGAGGTCAGGCCGACGCTGCATCAAGGCGCCCGGCAGGGACACGCCGTGGTCCGACCCCCAGTCGAGGATGAGCCAGACGCGCTCGCCGCGATTTCGATCGGTCGCTTGTGATGAGCCGGCCCCCGGCCCGCCGACGATCGCCTCGACCACGGGCAGGCGCCGGTAGATGCGCAGCGGAACCGACACCGCTCCCTTGGGCGGCGCGAACGACTTGGGGTTGTGCAGCGTGAGTGTGCCCCCGGTGTCTTTGCCGCCGATGGAGCCGGTGACGTCGATCGTGAACGGCACCTCGGCAAGCGCGGGGAAGCCCACGAGCCCGTTGACACCGCCCCCGCCGAGGCGGTCGCTGAGCTTGAGCATGCTGAGCGAGAGCACGCTGCGGTCGCCCAGCTCGATGTCAACGATGCCCGCGTCGGTGGCGTCGTGCGCGACCCGGCCGGGGCCGATCGTGACACGATCGACCTCGCGGATGCGCACGTCTGCCTGTCCCGCGACGCCGGTGGACTTGGCCGTGCCCGCGACGCGCAGGTTCATGCGGTTGGCCAGCCCCTCGTCCAGCACGATCTGGTTGGCCCCGGTGTCGAGCATGAGCCAGCCGGCCGGCTCGCCGTTGACCGCTGCGGGCAGCAACAGGTAACCGTCGCGCTGGCGCAGCGTGATCTTCACGTCGCCCGGCCAAGCCGCTGACGCATCCGCCATCAGCACCGCCCGACCGGCCGTGTTGCCCCGCCCGTCCACCCCCGTCGCGCAGCCACTGTGGAGTCCGAAACACACCATCAACCCAAGCGCAGGTCTGGCCCATCGGCGTCTGTAAGTCATGGGTTCAGCATATCGGGCCGAGCACTCGGGCTTGCTTCTTTCCTCGCTCCGTGACAACGCCCACATCGCTCACGCAAAACTCACGCTTGCTCCCGTAATCGATACACAACCTTCACAATCGACGGCTAGTATTCGACCGTGATAGAGAAGCGGTTATATACCGGTAGACGCGTGGTTGATCACGACACAACGTCTCTCACA
>DAIOEG010000403.1:0-1819 GCA_036746415.1 Phycisphaera sp.
CGAGGCCTCGCCGCAGGTGATTGTGTTACTCGGACCTTGCGCATCGTGGATGATCGTCACGTGGCACGCCAGCATGTTGGGCAGGTACTTCAGCAGCCAAAGCGGCGTCAGGTGCGTCATGCCCTCCCGGCCCCACCGCTGCAGGTCCAGCTCGCCGCTACCGTCGTCTGCCACCGCGAACGCCGAGGTCAACTCGTCCAGGTCCGCCGCGATCAGCCCCGCGCCGATGTGACAGCCGATGCGGTCGGGTGTGTAGGTCGGCGTCGCATCGGGGTCCGTGCCCTTGGTCACAAGGCCCGCGTCCTTCGCCGCGTGGTCCGCCGCCGCGACCGCCAGCTCGATGTCGCGGGCCATCACCTTGGTGGCCTTGCGGTACGACTTAGGCACATACGGCCCGACCTTGAAGTCTCTGATCTCGCCGGCGAGGTTGCTGCCCAAAGTGGAGGCATCAAACGCCTGCACCGCCGACAGACACGACCGACCCTCGCATACCGCCGACCAGTTGTCACCCAGCCCGACCCCCAACCCGCTGACAGGCCCAAGGCCCGTGATGTAAACGCTTCTGGACATAGCAGGGCAGTGTAACCCGGGGCACACGTGGAGTCTGATGCGTGCGGGGTTTCAGCTGACGAGCGCCAGCGCGATGAAGGTGATGAGGCCAGCGGCGGTTGAGAGGGCAGCGATCTTTCGGTACGGCCGGGCGAGCCAGGCCATGGCTCCGCCGGTGACGAACAGGAGGATGAGGCCGACCATCCAGGTTGCGGCGAACCATTTGAAAAGCGGGCCGCCCTTGGCTTTGTGGAGTTGGACGAAGAAGCGGTGCGGGGTGGTGTCTTTGATCTTGAGTTGCGCGGTGTTGGGGTGTGCGGTGGGGTGCAGTTCGATGTCGCGTCGCGTGCCGGTCCATTCGAGGTGGTAGGACGTTCCACTATTCTTGATGGATGCGGAGCCGGTGGGCAGGTCGATGCCGCGTTGCGTGAGGTCTTGTTCAACGATGCGGACGAGGGCGGAGAGTTCGGGTTGGAGTGGTTGATCGAGGGTGAGTGTGTGTTCGGTTGTGTGATACGCGCCTTTGATGCCGATGCTGTAAAGCCCGCCGGTGAGCGCGTAGAGGATGCCCATGGGGAGGAAGAATGATGCGAGGACGGTGTGAAGGAAGATGAGTGATTTGCGGTAGTTCATACGAGCAATCAAAGGTAATCGCAGATGAACGCGGATGGACGCAGATGTAGGTCAGACCCAAGACTGGAGACGCAAGCTTGTCATCCGCGTTGATCCGCGTCCATCTGCGGTTTCAACTGCTTTGTTGCATAAGGGGCTTACTTCGCGTCTGGTTGTCCCTTGCCGTTCCACTTGCCGTTGTCTGCGGTGTTGTCGTTGTTGGAGTCATCAAGTTGTGTGGGTGTGAGGCCTGCGGCGTGTCCGTCGAGGAAGTTGACGTTGGCGGTGCCGGTGTTTCGATAGGCCGGGGCGCTTCGGACGGTGTAGACGTGCTCTGGGTTGTAGGTTCCGGGGGCGTTGTTCTCGTCGCTTCCGCCTTCGTAGTAGGCGTTACCGGGTCCTGGGCCTGCTGGGGTTTTGCGTGAGCCCTTGCTTCCGAGGGTGACGGAGCCGATGGGCGGGTCGAGGGCGTAGACGGCGGCGCCGGTGGTTCCTGGGAGTGTGGCGGCGTTGCCTTTGCGTGAGCCGGCAACGTCGCCGACGGCGACGGTGTCTGTGGGGGAGTTGATGTCGCGTTCGACCTGGGCGTGGTAGGTCGTCATGCCGGGCGCGGGGGCGCGGGCGTTGCCCAGGTACTGGAAGTTGTAGCCGTACCCGC
>DAIOEG010000404.1:0-1802 GCA_036746415.1 Phycisphaera sp.
ACGCGGGATGTGCGACGTGAACCACCCACACGGTCCCGCAGACGAACGGCTCATAGCCCGCGACCTGTCAGGTCGCGGCTCCACATGTGACACGTTCATACGCGGTCAGGATGATTTATGGTTGTCAGCATGACCGACGCGCGACCCGCCGAGATCCGTCTTGTTGTCTTCGACCTGGGGCGTGTGCTGCTGCGCATCGCCGATAGCTGGGACCACGCGTTTGCGTTGGCGCACGTCACGCCGCGCGGCTCGCTCAAGGGTGACATCAGCGCCGCCACCCGCCGACACCACGACGCCCACGGCAACGACCTCTTCACCGACTTTGAGACCGGCCGGATCACCCCCGAACAGTTCTTTGAGCAAGCCGCCCGCGCGACGGGCCACTCGCCGCAGGAAGTGCAGGCCGTGCTTGAGGCCTGGCTGCTCACGCCGTTCGCCGGCTCGCGCGAGCTGCTGGCTGACCTGCACGCGCAAGCGATCCCCACCGCGTGCTTGAGCAACACCAACGCCCACCACTGGGCCATGATGACCGACCCGACGCACCCCGCCTACCTCCCGCTCCACCTGCTCACGCACCCGCTCGCCTCGCACACGCTTGGCCAGGCCAAGCCGCACGACGCGATCTACCATCAAGTCGAACAAGTCACGCAAACCCCTGCGCAGCACATCCTTTTCTTCGACGACCTCGCAGAGAACACCGCCGCCGCTGCGCAGCGCGGCTGGTACGCGCACCTCATCGAGCCATCCGAAGACCCCATCACGCAGGCCCGCCGCTGGCTCGCGCACTATGGTGTCTTGGCCACAGACTCTTGACATCCGACCTTCGACTTTTGACGTTCAACCAGCATGACCCTCGATCCCACCACACTGACCCCCGCGACCGCCAAAGACCGCCCCGCCCACTTCGCGGGCATCTGGGCGATCGTTGCCACGCTCTCGCTGTTTCTCATCGTGCCCGCCGTGGTGTACGTCATCTTCACGGGCGTCAACGCCAACTTCGACATCAAGCCCACGCCGCTGGTGTGGTCGCAGCGTGAGCTCTGGCCGGCGTACGAACGGCAGTTCACGTCGATGGAGCGTGGCATGATGAGCTCGGCCCGCACGGGCGAGACCTACAAGCGCCTCGCGTTCGACATCAGCCCCGCCGAGGAACAAGCGCTGCGCGATGCCGTCGCCCTTGCCGCGCGGTATCAGGACAACATGCAGGACCCGCAGGTCCGCGTGAAGCTCGACGACCTGCTGGCCGAGCACCCGGCGCTGTTCTACGGCTGGTACCTGCTTGCCGCCCACTGGCAGGAAGCCGGCCAGGCCGATGAGGCGACACAGGCGATGGCCCACGCCTTCGAACTGTCCCCCGCTGCGCTCAAGCGCACCGTCACCGACAGCAACCAGACCCCCCTGCCTCACCAGCGCGTCGGCCACGTCGCCATCGGCTTTGACCGCGTGCGGCAAGACACGCTCGACCCCACGCTCGTGCTGCTCTACCCGGCCGTAACGACCCAGGCCGACGGCTCTTGGTACCTGCCCGTTTACAAATCGATCTACCGACTCGCCGACCCCGCCGTCGAGCCGGGCTTTACCAACACCGAGCACCGCGAAGCGTGGTTCACCTTCTTCGGCAACGTCGGCAAACTCCCCGATCAAGTGTGGCGCGAGTAAGAGCATCCGATCGAACCACGAATGCACGCAGCACACGAGACGGCGGGACGCGATGGCGCGATCAGTGGTCGGCGGGCTGCGGCGTGGGGCTTGCGAACTGGTGTGTCGCAGCGATCACGTCGCCTCGGAAGGCGTCCCAGAGG
>DAIOEG010000405.1:0-1796 GCA_036746415.1 Phycisphaera sp.
GGGCGTGCTGGGAGAAGCGTGGTACCGCTCGCCCAAGGTCTGGCTCTCCGCGCTGGCGTGGCTCGCCTTTGCCGTCGTCATGAGCGTCCGATACGCGACCGCGTTCCGTGGTTCACGCGCGGCGTGGCTCTCGATCGGGGGCTTTGTGCTGCTGCTCGTCGTGTACGGCCTGGTCACCGCGATGCCGGTGGTGAGCGAAGGGAGCGCCGGCTGATGCGCATCCTCATGCTCGGCCTCAACCACCGCACCGCCGACGTCACCGTCCGCGAACGCGCCGCGCTCGACGCCTCGGCCCTCGCGTCGCACTGCACCGCACTGCGCGACGCGTTCCCACAATGCGAAGCGGTCGTCGTCTCGACCTGCAACCGATGCGAGCTCTACGTCGCAAGGCCTGCGCATGCATCGCCCACCGTCGAGCAGCTGCGAGCGTGGTGGTCGCAGCGCACCGGCCTGCAAGTCGAATCGCTCACCGCCGCGACATTGCACCGCGAGCAGGAGCCGGCCGTGCAGCACCTGTTCCGCGTGACCTGCGGGCTTGACTCGATGGTTGTCGGCGAGGCAGAGGTGCTCGGGCAGGTGCGACGCGCGTACGAAGCGTCGTGCGCAGCGGGCAGCGCCGGTCAGTCGATGCACGGCCTGTTCCAACGCGCGATCGCCGTGGCCCGTGAGGTGCGCACTCAGACGGGGCTTGGGAAAGATCCGGGCAGCGTGGGTGGCGTGGCGGTGCGTTTTGCGCAGAGTGTCTTTGAGTCGTTTGAAGACAAGACGGTGTCAGCGGTCGGCGCGGGTGAGATGGGCAAGGTCGTGATGCGCAAGCTGCTGCGACACGGCCCCCGCCGCGCGTGGATCGTGAACCGCACGGCAGGCCGGGCCGAGGTACTGGCGCAGACGCTGGGCTTGTCAGCCGCGCAGGGGGGCGCACGGCCGTGGGACGAGTTGAGCAACGTGCTGGTCGAGTCGGACGTGGTGGTGACGGCAACGGGCGCGACCCAGCCGGTCATCACCGAGGCGATGATGAAGGCGGTGGTGAAGCGTCGGCGGAACCGTGCGTTGTTCCTGTTGGACCTGGCGGTGCCCCGCGACGTGGAGCCGGGCGTAGGCGCACTGCCCAACGTGTATCTCTACAACGTCGACGACCTGCGCGCCGCGATCGACGACGACCCCGCCCGCCATGCGATGCTCGAGGCCTGCGAGGCAAGGGTGCTCAAAGAAGCGGCCGCCAGCATGCACCAGTTGCAGCACCGCGACGTCGGCCAGCTCATCCGCGCCCTGCGCGGCAAGCTGAACGACTTCGCCGCGGTCGAGCAGGAACGCAGCCGGAAGAAGATCCAGTCGATGCCCATCAACGGCCAGGCGCAGGAGGTCGAACGCCTGCTCGAAGAACACACACACCGGCTGATCAACAAGGTGCTGCACCTGCCGACGAGTCAACTCCGCCGACCGTCGTGCGGCGGTGAGGGTGGCGACGTACGACTTGGGTTTTACGCGGCAGCGCTGCGTCGGTTGTTTGACTTGCAGGACTCGGAAGTGAGTGGAGGTGTGCAGCAAGAGGAGTTGAACCGCAGAGGCGGTGAGGGCGCGGAGCAGAGCGAAGACGAGCTTGAGAAGGGTTGAATGGGGTCGCGGGTTATACTCCAGCAATGTCTGAGCGTGCGCGTTTGTCGTTGCTTGTGCTGCTGTGTGTGGTCGTGGTGTTAGCGTCGGCGTGGGTGGCGTTGTCGGGTGGGTTGATGGCGTCCGGGGCGTCGGGGGGGGCGTGGTGGCCGGGGGTGTTGTGGATGCGGTACACGGGTGTT
>DAIOEG010000406.1:0-1739 GCA_036746415.1 Phycisphaera sp.
CGGGACATTGATGAGCCGGTGCTAGTGCGGATGCACAGCCAGAACCTTCTGGGCGATGTGTTCGGCGACACGACGCAGCCCTCGGGCGACACGCTGCGCAGCGCGATGAAACGCATCCAGCGTGAGGGCCGGGGCGCGGTCGTGTACTTGCGTCACGAGGGCATGGGCAAGGGCGTGCTCAAACGCCTGCAAACGATGAAGGATGATGAACGACGGGCCGAGGCGACGCGCATCGCCTCGACACACGAGACGCCCGGCACGGTGCCGTCGAAAAACAAGATGGACTACGGCATCGGCTGCCAGTTGCTCCGCGACCTGGGCGTCCGCAAGCTGCGGCTCATCACCGAGCATCCCTTCACGCCCAGTGCGCTGTCCGGGTTTGGCTTGGAGATCGAGGGGTTTGTGAGCCCGTCGGATGATGGGCGCTGAAGCGGGCTTCAGCGCGCCGGGTTGGAATAACCCTGACTCGGTGCAGCGCCGTCGGTGGAGTCTTGGTTGCGTCGGTGTGGCTTGCGCTGGGCGAAGTTGTTTTGGTAGCCGTTGGACTCGCCGAAGCTGGTGGGCGCGGGCTGGTAGCGTGGAGTGAAGGTGCTGGTGGAGGGGCCTGAGTGGCCGTCGGCTTCGCCTCTTGGGCGTGCTTCGTTGATGGTGAGAGGTCGGCCGTGGTAGTCCTGGCCAGCGAGTGCCTCGATGGCTTGGGTTCCGAGCGCGTGGTCAGTCATCTCGACAAAGCCGAAGCCGCGCGGCCGACCGGTCTCGCGGTCCATGACAATGCTGGCGCGTTCGACGCGTCCGAACTTGCCGAACAGTTCGGCAAGGTCTGCTTCGCTCGCTTTGTAGGGCAGGTTGCCCACGTAGATATTGATCATGATGGAACGCCTTTGGGCGGTGTGTGGTGGGGGAAGATTGTTGTCCTGGCTCCCCTGTGGCGAGCGTGGCGGGAGGTGTCGGAGTCAGGGTCGCGGCGGGTCTGGCAGGCCAACCATTGCAGTTGCCAATTTACTATAGCCGTGCGTCGTGTGCGGAGAAGGGCGGTGTGTGAGAGTTGTATTTGGAGGGGTGGTCAAGTGTGACGGCGTTCCGCGAGTCACCGGGGGAGCACCCCGGTGGGGTTGTGCGATATGGTGGGGGCATGAGCGTGTTTCGACATCGGCGTTTGCAGAACGGGCTGGACGTGGTGGCGGAGGTGTTGCCTTCGGCCCATACGTCGGCGGTTGGTTTTTTTGTGAAGGCCGGGGCACGGGACGAAGACCCGGCGCTGATGGGCGTGTCGCACTTCCTTGAACACATGATGTTCAAGGCGACGCGTGGCGGGCGATCGGCCGAGGACGTGAACCGCGAGTTCGACGAGATCGGCGCGGAGTACAACGCGTTCACCTCGCACGAGCAGACGGTGTATTACGCGCACGTGCTCCCCGAGTTCGTCGGACGCGCGACGGACCTGCTGGGCGACATGCTCAGGCCCGCGCTGCTCGACAGCGACTTTGACACCGAGAAGAATGTCATCCTCGAAGAGATCGGGATGTACGACGACCGCCCCGAGTGGACCCTGCAGGACCGCCTCATGGAAGAGCACTTCAAGGGCCACACGCTCGGCCACCGCGTGCTGGGCACCAAAGCAACAGTGGGCGCGATGACAGCAGCGCAGATGCGCAGCTACTTCGAGCAGCGTTACCGGCCCGACCACATCACCGTTGCAGCGGCGGGCCGGGTCGACTTTGATGCCCTGTGCGCGCAGC
>DAIOEG010000407.1:0-1727 GCA_036746415.1 Phycisphaera sp.
CAGGGATGACTGGTTTTGTCGTGGGGTGGGGTTGTCGCTATGCTTTCCACGCTGCCTTGGACGATGTGTCCGGGGGCGAGATGTTCAGGCAATCAGGCACGGTCAGCCGATATTCGTGGAGTCGATATGTCTGCGTTCCCGGGTGTTGCGGGATCGCTTGTTCAGGGGTGTGCACCAAAGCTGGCTGACCAGAACGATGCGACGGAAGCATGAGCGGCGAATCGGCTGATAAATTCGTGTTTCCCCGTTGGGCGAACTTCCTGCTCCCGGTGCTCGTGCTGAGCGTGCTGGGGGCCGGCTTGTACGTCCCGACGGTGGCTTACCTGGGGCTCAATCCCAACACCTTGAACAACCGGTACCGCCCGGTCCAGCCCGTGCCCTACAGCCACGCTGTACACGTCGGGCAGCTCGGCATGGACTGCACCTACTGCCACACCACCGTCAAAGACGCCGGCTTTGCCGCCATCCCGCCGACGCAGACCTGCGTGTCCTGCCACGGCGACGGCGAGGCGACCTCCATGGGCGTCAAGAAAAACAGCGTCAAGCTCAGCGCCGTGTACGAGTCCTACCGCACCGGCGACCCGATCGAGTGGATCAAGGTCCACGATCTGCCCGACTATGCCTACTTCAACCACCAAGCCCACACGACCAAGGGCGTCGGCTGCGTGACTTGCCACGGCCGGGTGGACCAGATGGGCGAAGAGGGCGTGTATCAGGCCAAGAACCTCTCGATGAGCTGGTGCATCGAGTGCCATCGCGAGCCCGAGAAGTACCTCCGGCCCGCCGACCAGGTGACCAACATGACGTGGAAGCCCGCCGACGATGCACGCGTGCAGCAAGCCATCGCGGCTGGCACCGTGGAAGAGGGCGACCAGACGGCTCAGCAGCTGTTCCTGGGCAACCTGATTAAGAGCGACATGCAAGTCCACAATGTGGCGTACATGCAGGCGTGTTCGACGTGCCACCGCTGAGGCCCCTGAGGCGTTGAGCGGGTTGGTGATGCGTCCGGTTGAGGGTCTTTTTGAGTGCGATCCGAGAGAGAACAAGACGTGACTGACACCCCCAAGACCCCTCCGACTTCGATGCAGAACCAATCGGGTGCTGTGTACTGGCAATCGCTCAAGCAGCAGGCCGACAGCGACTCACTGGCTCCGCTCTTGGAGCAGGAGTTCCCGGGGTACGACCCGGACGCGATGCTGTCGAGCACACGCCGGTCGTTCATGAAGTTGGCTGGCGCATCGATGGCGTTGGCGGGCGTGACGCTCACGGGGTGCCGACGTTGGCCGAAAGAGCAGGTGCTTCCTTACAACGCTCGGCCTGACGGGACGATGCCCGGTGTCCCTGAGACGTACGCGTCGATGACCGAGCGCGGCGGGGACGCACGCGGCACCTTTGTTACCACTTTCGACGGCCGACCCATCAAGGTGGACGGCAGCCCGCTCGACCCGACCGTCGGCAACCCGGCCCAGTTCAAGCAGCTCGTCGCGCATCATCAGCAGACCGGCGACGTCCACGACCTGCTCCGCATGGAGTCGTTCGTCGGCGTGGCTGATAAGTGGGCGCAGGCCTCCACGCTCGACCTCTACGACCCAGCCCGGACGCGGTCGGTGCTCGTCAAAAACGGCGAGGCGTTCGACCGCTCAACTTGGGACGCGTTTGTCAACAGCAAGCTCTTCGCGGGCAAGCGCGTGGCGGTGTTAGGCCAGGCGAGCAGTGGGCCGGCGTCG
>DAIOEG010000408.1:0-1646 GCA_036746415.1 Phycisphaera sp.
ATTGGCGCCGGGAACACGAGCCCGCCGCATCGGGTGACCATCCGCAGTTGCAGATCTAGCTCAGGCGGCCAACGCCCTGGGGCGTTGTCGCGTGAGATCTTCGTCCACGTCGCACTCCCAGCGGAACTTGGCCTCCAAAGCTGTCCACGCGGCGTCGAAGCGACCGGAGAGGTACAGGCACCGTAGCGTCAACACCGCTTGGCCACCGGGTGTGCGCCATGACATGCCGGAGCGCTTCATGCGCTGGCAGACGACCACCTTGCACGCAGCCTCCTGCACGCCGCTCCCGATGGGGAAGTTGTTCGTCTGGCAGTCCACGTAGGCCATGTATTTGCCGTTGTTGGTGAAGTAGGTGATCTCCTTGTCGAGCGCCTGGCTCTTGGACGCGCTGCGACTGATTGTTTTGAGGGACCGCAGCCGCATGAGCTCTGCGAGAACGCGGTCTGCCCCATCGCGTTCCGACTTGAGCGTCTGTCGCCAAACCTCAATGCTCGTCGCGTCTATCCCGACGGCTTTGAGAGCGTTGCTGAGATGTTCTGCGGCATGGAAGTAGTCGACGATCGAGGGCATCTTCCGATTGAACGCCTTGGCTAGCGCGTTGAGTATGCGCCAGTTTTCGGCCGCACCATCCGCCAGGCCCACCAACTGCGCCGTCGGGTACCGGTCGACTAGCGCCGACAGTTCGTCGAGCATCTGCTCGTGCAGTGTCTGCTTCTTGGTCTCAGGCATCCGAGCAAGCGCGATCGTGTGCAACCGGCTCCCAGCCTTGTCGTAGAGCGAGAACGTCGCCGATGCCGCCTCCTTGTGTCCGTGTGGCCCGGCTTCATCCTTGGCGGCGCCCGGCGTGTTGGGGGCATCTTTCATGCGCACCATCACACCGTCGATGCTCATGACAATCGCGGCGATCGCCGACGGTGCTGGGAGTGAAGGCAACTCCGCGACGCGCCCTCCTTCCTCTAGGGCGGCACGGTCACCTTCCCACGCCTCGCCCACCACCTTCGTGATCCGGTCGATCGTTGAACTGGAGGTCTTCACAGTGCCCGTAGCAGCCAGCAGCACGGCCGCTTCCGCTGGCGTCACGACACCCACGAAGCGAGCGATCAACTCGGCGGCGCCTGGTGTCACCCAGCCGTCGACCAGCCCGGCACGCCCATCAAGCGGTGCGACCGTCTGACCGCCGTGGCCGCCTCGCTGCCGGTACACGGTCCGCGTAACCGTGACGGTGCCTGCGGGCGTCAACACTTCCTGGGGCGACTTCCCGATGTTTCGGTACCGCTCTCCTGCGACCACGACCCCCTCGGTCGAGACATCATCCAACTCCAACGCATCGGCGTAGACCGCGCGCTCCAGGGAGCGCATCGCCGTCTGTACCAACGCCTCGAACTCCGCGTACGAGCCACCCGTGCCGGTGGACCTCGCGTTTCGGTGGCTCACGACAAGACGTGTCAGGGCCCGAACTTCATGGGTGAAGCGGAGCGAAAGATCTGGCAGACTTGCGTTCATGAGCTGGCTCGTTGTGGTGCGTTGGGCTGCAACCAGACGATGCCGCATCGGGCCAGCTCTCTCCACCCTCGCGTGCGCTCACGCCGCGACGCCGTCTGCTATTGCGGATCGTCACCCGGCGGCCCGCCCCCTTGCACGTTCCC
>DAIOEG010000409.1:0-1635 GCA_036746415.1 Phycisphaera sp.
GACTCGGCATCCATCGCGGACCTGTCGCTCTACGAAGCCGTCGAGAAGTCGTCCATCAACGCCAAAGTACCGGTGCAACGCTCGCTCATGTCGCGCGGCGGCACCGACACCGGCTCGATCCAGCGCTCCCGCAGCGGCGCACGGACGATGACGCTCTCGTGCCCGACGCGGTACATCCACACGGTGACCGAGATGGTGCACACCAAGGACCTCGCGGCCTGCCGGGACGTGCTGGTGGCGTATCTGAAGACGGTGTGAGGGGTGCTACAGCACCGCTTCGAATTCAATCATGCTTGGCGACGCTCACGCTGCGCTGCTGTGTGGCTTAAATCGCTAGATGAAATCAGATGCTGAAAAATCCCCGAACACAAACGGGGTCCGCGTGTGCTGGATTGGTTGATGTTGTCCGGTACTTGATCCCACGCAGCTGCGCAGCGTGGGCTTCTGGGGCGGATGAAGTCTTGGCTCTAAAAGCTGAGAACGTCTTCGTTTTCGTGCGCGGTGGGGGCCAGGTCGATGTGTTGGACGGCCTGGGCGGCGGCTTCGCCTTCGAGGACGGTGATCCTCCCGTTGACCTCGGTCGCCAGGCCCAGGGCGTGCAGGGCGAGCAGCGCGGCCTTCTGCTCGGCTTCCTTCTTGTTGTTGGCCCAGGCGGGGTCGAACAGACGCTGGCCGATCTGCACGGCGACCTCGAAGGCCTTGCAGTGGTCGGGGCCTTTCTCATCCAGCAGCATGTACTGCGGGTTGGCGGGCAGGTGCTTTTGGGCGAACTGCTGCAGCACGGACTTGAAGTTGTGCTGGTGCGCCGACTCGGCTGCCTCGGTGACGTAGGGGGCCATGAACTTCAACACGAACGCCTTCGCGGGCTCGTGCCCGCCGTCGAGATAAATCGCGGCGACCATGGACTCGAACACCGCGGCGGCGACGGACGAGGGCATCGCGGCGCGGGCGGTCATGCCCTTGCCCAGGTTGAGCAGGTCGGCGAGCTTGATGTCGGTGCTGATCTGCGCGCACACACGGCGGGACACGACGGATGACTTGATCTTGGTCATCTCGCCCTCGAGCAGGTCGGGGTATTGCAGGAAGAGGTACTCGCAGATGACGCAGCCGAGGATCGAGTCGCCCAGGAACTCCATGCGTTCGTTGGAGCGCAGCCGGCTGTCGGCGGAGGACGCGTGGGTGAGCGCTTCGCAGAGGATGTCGGGGTTTTGGAAGCGGTAGCCCAGGAGTTGTTCGACGTGTTCGATCATGGTGGCACCGTGGGACGGGTAGAGGTCGGCGCGCATGAACCGCGAAGGCGAGTGCCTTGGTGCGCGTCCGAGGGGCGCGTTTGGCCGGGCGATGCACGTGCATCGCGCCGGTCCTGATCGGTGCCGGGGCGGCTGCCTGAACCGTGCGAGCGGCAAACATTGCGTCGCGGGGTCAGGCGTCCGTCACGGCAGCGTGTCCAAGAACCACTATCGGCAAGTCGGCATGGGTTGTCAATGGTTGCGGGCCGGGATACGCTTAAAACCAATGAAAGGTCGATCACATCGGCGGTCTGGGCAGACGTCTGGGCACACCCCGAACACATTCAACCATCGGCACACCCGCTCGGTCCGGCTCGTGGCTGCGCTGGTCATGGCCGTGGGGCCC
>DAIOEG010000410.1:0-1616 GCA_036746415.1 Phycisphaera sp.
TACGCAGTGGCGTTACTGGCATTGCCCGTGGCGACAAAGTACTCAGCATCTAACTCATTTAACGAATGGCCTACGGGTCATCTAGACAGGAGAATTTCCATGAAAGTGTATTACGACAAAGATTGTGATCTCTCGATCATCCAGGGCAAGAAAGTCGCCATCATTGGTTACGGTTCCCAAGGCCACGCTCAAGCGTGCAACCTGAAAGATTCCGGCGTTGACGTCACTGTTGGTCTGCGTAAAGGCTCGGCCACCGTTGCCAAGGCTGAAGCCCATGGCTTGAAAGTAGCTGATGTAGCTACCGCTGTTGCCGGTGCCGACCTGGTCATGATCCTCGACCCCGAGGAGGACTTCCTCGCGTCGGAGGCGCAGGCGTTGTTGCGGTACTGGAACATGCCCTCCTCGACCTCCACCAGCTCCGTGCCTTCGTCGCCGCCGCCGAGACCGGCTCGATCAGCGCGGCCGCGGCCCGCATAGGCCTCAGCCAACCCTCCCTCAGCCAGCAAATCAAAAAACTCGAGAACGCCGTCGGCGCAACCCTCTTTGACCGACTCGCCCGGGGTGTCATCACCACCGACGCCGGGGCCGCGCTTCTCCCGCGAGCACAGCACATCCTCACCGAGGTCCACGCCGCCGCCGCCGCGGTTCATAGCGACACCAAACGAGGGCTCGGCAGGCTCCGCGTCGGCGCCATCCCGACCATCGCCCCCTACCTCATCCCGCCCGTCGTCTCAACACTCCGAGACCGCTACGCCCACGCCGAACTCTCCATCAAGGAAGACTTCACCGAACGACTCCTCGAACAGATCGACGCCCACGAACTCGACGCGGCCATCCTCAGCACGCCGATCAACCACGAACGTATCGACCTGCAAATCATCGGCGAAGAACCCCTCCTCGTCGTCGCGCCGGCGCACACACACGTCAACAACAACAACGATCCCAACAACAACACCGCCGGCAAAGCCACCCACCGTCCATCAGCTCAAGCGTCACCAGAATCCTCGCTCCACGCCCACATCCTCGCCTCGGCCAATCTCGACAGCATCTCCATCGGCGAACTCCGCACACTCCCGCGTGTCAGTCTCCACGAGATGCACTGCCTGGGCCGACAGATCGACGGCTTCTGCGAGCAGCAACTCGCCGCCAGCACCGTCGTCTGCAAGACCACGCAGCTCGCAACAGTCCTTGAACTCGTCCGTCTGGGCATGGGTGTTTCGATCGTCCCGGCCATGGCCGCCAAAGCCGACACCACCAACACACGCCGCTACTTCAGCATCGGCAGCACACCCCCGCTCAAGCGCAACATCGCTATCGCCACACGCAAAGGCAGAACACCCTCGGCGCTCACCCTCGCCTTCATCGAGTCGGCCATCGACGCCGTCGGCCGTATGAAGACACATCAGCAACCACCACTCAACCCCGACCAAACCCGCTCGACCGGTAAGCAATCAACCGGCACACAATCAACCCGCAATCATCACCACTGATCGGCCCGATGCTGTCGGCAACTCGAACTCCGAACGAGCCGCGACCGTCAGGGAGCGGTCAGAACTTTGTACGCCGTTGGGCAAAACCACCTTGCTCAAGATTCGTACAACAATCAATCCAAAACG
>DAIOEG010000411.1:0-1524 GCA_036746415.1 Phycisphaera sp.
GGCTTTCTCAAGATGGCGGCCAAGCACTGGAAGATGGGCGCGGGCGAGATGTGGCGGAGCTACAGCAAGCGCGCGTTTGTGAAGGCGTTGCAACGGCTGATGCCCGAGATCAAGGCCGAGCACCTGGTGGCTGCGCCGTCTGGCATCCGAGCGCAAGCGGTCACCGACGCGGGGGCACTCGTGGACGACTTTGTGGTCGATGAAGGCGACCGCGTCGTGAACGTCAACAACGCCCCATCGCCTGCCGCAACGGCCTCGCTGAACATCGGCAAGCTCATCACCGACAAGCTCGAAGCGCGATTGAAGTGACGACGTGTTGCCGCGAATGTCACGCCCGGTTCGCGAACCGGACCTGTCGTACACCAACGTACACGAGCGCCTCGAAGCAGAACATCGCGATGCCTGCGAGTGCTGCGTAGAACGCGGGCAGCACGATGCTCTGGTCTGCGAACGGGATGCGTGCGAGAAGCGCCTGCGGCACGCCTTGCTCGTGCAGCACGATGAGGAACAGGGCGGCCAGCGCCGCAACAAGCCAACCCGGCGCGGCGTAGCAACACACGCGCTCGACAGACAACATCGGCACGCGCCAGCCACGCTGCCTGCTGAAGAACGCCACTCCCAGCGTCTCGATGTACGTGAGCAGGATCGTGGCCTTGACCGCCAGCATCGCGTATGCCCAGGTCAGCACCGGCTCGACAACGCCGGTCAGAACCAGCCCCGTGCCGATGGTGACGCCCACGCACAGCGCAAAGACCAGCAGGTAAAGACGCGGCGGAAGGTTGGACCCCGAGAGGTCCAGCGTGCGGTAGAAGCCGTGCGGCCGAGTGACGGCCTGAACTGCTGTGTGTAGCAGCGTGCGCACTGACATCAACGCCGCAAAGTCGCTCGGTCGTCGCAGCGCAGGGTCGGACGCCGCGACAGGTGACCCGCACTCGGGGCAGCGTGCATCACCGGCCAGCCCCCGCAACGCATACCCGCACGACTCGCAGAGCATCGTGGGAGCGGCGGATGCGGGTGGGAGTGGGGCGGGCATGCGGGGGGGAGTGGGTGTTGGGGAGTGGTCGGAGGAGAGGGTTTGGGGATCGAGGATCTGGATCTTTGACCTTCGACCTTCAGACCTTCGACAAGTCAGGCGTTGGGCGATCGGGCACCAGACGCTTGGCTGCGCTCAGCGTCGGCGTGATACACATTTGAGGAAATACTGTAGCGGTCAAGCGATCCCTGATCCCTGACTGCAGACCACTCCTCACTCCCTCTCTCATGACTTACGACAACGCAACACGCAGCGCATGCGCAAAGTGTCGGGGGCTTTGATCCGAATCGGGCATCGTGATGCAGGGCGTGTTGGCGAGGGTGGCCCAAGCGTTTGCGAGGATGGACCTTGCATCGGCGAGGACGCACAGGTCAATGGCGTGTAGGAGCGTCCAGGGCGTGGCGAGCGCGGGTTCCTGCACGAAGAGATGCGCTTTGTGGTGTGGCACGAGGTGCTCGATGCCGGCCCAGAGACGCCGGGTCGCGGGGTGC
>DAIOEG010000412.1:0-1522 GCA_036746415.1 Phycisphaera sp.
CCATAAAACCCCGGGATCACGCCCCCAGCGCCCCCCGCCTGCATCGCCCGCTCCACCGCCGACGCGATGGCTGCGTACGTCTGCTCCGCATCCAGCCGTCCGCGCTTGTCGAAGAACACGACCTCGGCCGCGTCCACCATCGGCCAGCCGAGCATCGCCGAAACGATGTGCGCACTGAGGAACTCGCCGCGCGAGGCCGCAAAGTCCGCTGGCCGACCCGCACGCGCTTCCTCGATGATGCGCTCCCGCGTCTGCGTCAGCGTGTCCGACAGGTTCAGAGCAAGCCCCAACGATGACACGATGCCGTTGAACCGCTCGGCGATCAGCGGGAACACCGCGTCGATGCCCACGCCGCCCTGCGCGTTGGCGTGACAGAGGTAAAGCAGGTCGGTGATCTTGTGGTCTTCGCGTGTGCGTTTGCCGGGGGCCGAGACGACGACGACCCGCCGATCCGCATCCGCCGTGACGATCCGCTGGACCTTGCGCATCTGCGCCGCGTCCGCAAGCGACGTTCCGCCAAACTTACACACCTTCAAAGAGCTGCTCATCATGGGCGTAATGTAGAGACCTAAGGACCGAGGGGCCGAGTCAAGAGTTGGCGAATGGCGAATGGCGAATGGCGAATGGCGAATGGCATGCGATCCTACAACTCAAGACTCCTTCCTCATGCCCTCGGCCCCTCGGCCCCTTGCCCCTTCCCCACGCCGACATTACAATCCCCCTCCGCAACCCGCCCGGGTGGCGAAATTGGCAGACGCGCTACCTTGAGGTGGTAGTGGGAGTTAAATCCCTTGGAGGTTCGAGTCCTCTCCCGGGCATTCGGTTCCTGTTAGAGCGGTTTGTATCAACATTCTCCATACCCACATGCTGTTGTGAAGTAGTTGCCGCACTCGTCGGGGGCGACGGCCCACATGGCGTCTGCGACGCGCGTCGCTCAGTGTGTCGAAGGTCGTTGCTGACACGTCACGCAGCCACGCCTTGACTTTGCTCCAGAGCGTCTCGATGGGGTTGAGATCGGGGCTGTACGGCGGCAGGTACCACACGCCTCACACCCGCCCGCCACCTTGTGCGTGCCGGGTTGTCCATGACCACCACGTCACCCGGACGCAGCGACGGGGCCAGGCACTGTTTGACGTAGTTCAGGAACGTCGAGACATCCATCGCGTCGTTCATCACCACGGTGGCATCGCGGATCACACCGTCGCTTCGGATCGCGCTGACCGTCGTCATCGTCTTTCAGTGACCATGCGGGGCGTGATCGACGCAGCGTTGCCTCACCCGCGAACGTCCGTCGAGCCGTGTCATGTTGGTCTTGGCCTCGGATTCGTCGAGGAACACAAGCTGGCCGCGTGTCAGAAAGCCCCTGGCCAACGCGAAGTTCTAGCGACGCTCCACCACGTCAAGCCGCGTCTGCTCGGCGGCGATCAACGACTTTTTTAAGCGACAAACCCAGCTTCTTCAGCCGCCGACACACCGTGCACGGGGCCACCTGGAGGCTGAGCATCGGGATCAGCGCCCTAGC